>DATHCE010000212.1:0-2867 GCA_035319685.1 Bryobacteraceae bacterium
GGCGCGGAATTCGGCGAAGAGCGTAACTGATGTGAACAGAAAAACTGCGAGTTTCATTGGCCGAGTCCTGGAAGGTCCTTCAAGAGTCTGCGGAGTTCGAAGAGTCTGACCACGGCGCGATCGATGAGACGCTCACCCGTGCCGACTTCGACAGTCGTGTTGTAATCCGCACCGTAACCGCCTTCAACCGAGGCGAGGACCGTGGGAATGTAGCCGGCCCAGACGCCGCCGGTGGAATAAGAGTAACCGAAAAGCATGGCCGCGCCGCATTCGGATTTTTCGCGGAACGTGATCTGGTGTTCGATGAAAGGCTCGCCTGGAATGGCGGCGAAGCACAACGAGTTGCCGACCGCGCCGACGGTGAGACCTATGGGGATTTTTTCATTCGGGGTCCAGCGATTGCGGACCTCGATGATTTCCGACGCGGTTCGGAATTCGCCCTTGACCGGCGTGGCGCGCGGAAGGGTCGCAATTACCGTTTTGCCGAGAGCTTGTCCCATTTCTTCCAGGGCCGTGAAACCGTCGGGATCTTTATCGCGATAAGGATTGATGTCGCCGGCGCCGCCTTCGACAAACAGCGCGGTCGCGCCGGGGATCTGCGATTCGAGGTAGCGCCGCATGGCGCCGGGATAGTCGGCGGAGTATTCGAGATTCGCGGGGCCGAGAACGGAGGGATGGCAGGCGTAGCTGACCAGAACGGCTCGCGTTTTCGATTGCGCGTCTTTGATGATCAGCGCGCTCACGGTGGGATCGACGGGGTGCGACGGGAGTTTTTCGGCGTTGCGCCACCACATGGTCGCCTGGCCGTCGCTCACTTTGCGGCGATTGAAGCCGAGATAGACGTGGCCGGAGGCGAATTCAAGGGTCGCGGGGAACATCTGCGATTTCGCGCGGCCGATCGCGTCGATCATTTTGTTTTCAGCTTCGGCGTACCAGGGCGTGCGCGCTTCCCAGGTGAGCGGACCGGAGTGGGTGTGGGAGACGCTGATGATGGCCGTTTGAATGCCGAATCTGCGGCGCGCTTCATCGCCGACGCGCGTGGAAACGAAGGATCGGAGATCGGCGGTGACCAATGCGAGCGCGGTTGGGCCGGATTGAAGAACGAGAACGGTGGCGTAAAGCGGATCGTGCGTGCCGGTCGCGTTTCCTTTGCGGTCGGAGTATCCGCCCATGGGGTGACCGGCGGGCGGAGTGATATCGACGCGCGCGGTTCCGGCGAGGAAATCGGCCGCGGCGAGAGGTAGTGCGAGCGCGAAAAATGCCAGGCGCATTATTACATTAGACAACGGCTATGGTGTGCGCAGGCGACGCGTGAATTTCGGCGAAGTTCGGGCTTGCGAGGGCGCCGCCCATCTGCTAGAGTCTGTTTGGTTCGCGACAATCGTCCCCCCAAGAAAGAGAGGAATGCACCATGCTCCCCGCAAACACCGATGCTACGACGTTTGGAATCACATGCGCCGCGGAGAACCTCGAAAGCGCCAAGGACTTCTACAAGAACGTTTATCCCGATTACGAGCGCATGACGGAAGGCGTCCTCGGAACGATCAAGTACTTCTCTCTGGTTGGAAGAGATGGAGAAGTGCTGATCAACGTCCTGCAGTGGCAAGCGGATAATCCCGTGAAGACCGCATTTCCTATGTTGAAAGTGAATTCGGTTTCCGAGTTCAGCGAGAAGCTCAAGTCGATGGGTGGTAAGGAAGTCCTTCCTCAGATGGTTTGTCCGTGCACCAACGCTTACTTCGCCATCTGGACGGACGCCTTTGGAAATCAGATGCTGATCAAAGAGCCGAAAGGCACCGCGGCAAGCGCATCTCAGCATAAAGCTTAGGCGCGACACGCTCCCATGGCTGCGCGACGGCGGTCATGAGAAACGCGTTCATCCGCTGGCCTCCTCGTAGTCTCACTTCTTTAGTAAGGCGGGAAAGAGGGGAGTGCAGCCGCATCCCTCTGTAGCGGAACGGCGTATACTGCATCAGAGATGCGATGCCTGATCTTGCTCACGACAATTGCGTACGCCCAGCCTGCGCATGTGCCGCCGAAGCGATCGTCGCAGATTACGGATGGGTTCGGGATCAATTCGGATCTGCCTCGTCAACCGTATCTGCCGTGGGACCGTTGGTGGTGGACGCGGATGTTCGACGCGGGAGTGAGCTGGATTCGCATCGGGCAGTATGAAAACAGCTCGGATTACACGAGCTGGGATTGGGTGGAGCAGAAGCGCGGGGTGTATGCGGTCGCGCCGGGGGTGGATGATTACGTCGATTCCCTCGTCGATAACGGAGTGAAGGTGCAGGTGCAGTTGATGTACGGAAATCCGATGTATACGTCGCCGGGCGGGAAGCGCGTGGATTCGATCATCCCCAAGCCCGGGTCTTTTCACAATGACGATCGAAGTATTGATTCGATTTTCTGGGCTCCAAAGACGCCCGAGCAGATCGCGGCGTTTATTAAATATGTGAAGTGGATGGTGAATCATTTTCGCGGGCGGATTCATTTTTACGCGCTGTGGAATGAGCAGGACATCGGGTATTGGAATTATGCGAATCCGGAGGAGTATGGACGACTGCTCGCGGCATTTGCGCCGGCGGTGCATGAGACGGACTCATCGGCGAAGGTGATTTACGGCGGTCAGGCCGACCCCACGAGTGATTTTGCAAAACGAGCGCTCGATACGTGCAAGTGTGCATCGCAAATCGATGTGTTCGCGTATCATACTTACCCCGGTTATGGAAGGAATGTGCATCCGGAATCGATGGATTCGGGTGCTTATGGGAATGAGTCGCCGGCGAAGTTAAGGGCGCTGGTTCGGACGTATAAGAAGGATATGGAATTTTGGGATGACGAGTTTAATTCGATCGGTGCGTGGA
>DATHCE010000213.1:0-4488 GCA_035319685.1 Bryobacteraceae bacterium
GCTCAAGGCGACCAACGAGCGCGAATTCCGGACTGCGGCGCGGCGTCCGAAATATTCGGCGCTCTCCAACGCGAAGATGGAGTCGCTCGGAATCGCGCCGATGCCGACGCTCGACGAGGCCATCCGCGCCTATCTCGAATCCAGACCGAAGAGCTAGCCCCATGCATCTGAAATAACCCTTTCAGCAACAGGGGCTGGAACTTGACGTGCACACTTTGGGCATGAAGCGCAGGAATCTGGGTGTAATCGCGCAGAACGGCCATCGAGACATGCCTCAAACAGGATTCCAGCCGTCCATTTCATGTATGCTGAAAACAATAACGTGGTAGAAACCAGCATCCTTTGGCTGCGCCTTGCGGCATGCCTGTATGCACTGGGGCTGTTGCACTCGATGCTCGCGATTTTGCGCCGGAATCAGAGGTTGTATCCGGTGGCGCTCGAAAGTTTCCGGGTCGCGGTGGTGTTGCACGGCGTGGCGCTGGTGGAGATCGGGCTCGCCTATCACCGGCTTCCGGTCGACAGTTTTTTCGAGACCCTCAGCCTGTGCGCGTTTCTGATCGCCGTACTGTTCCTGGTGGTCGAGTGGAAATATCATTTTTCGAGCACGGCGATCGCGCTGTTTCCGCTGGTATTTCTGATGACGCTGGTGTCGTCGATGGAGCAGCCGGTCGCCTCCTGGCCGAACGTGCAGGTGCGCGACGCATGGCTGGTGGTGCATGTGGTGTTGGTGCTGGCCGGATATGCGGCGTTGCTGCTGACGGCGGTCGCGGCGATTTTCTACCTGGTTCAGGAGCGAAGGCTCAAACGAAAAACCGGGCCGAGCCTGCTCGAAAGACTGCCTCCGCTCGGCATACTCGACAATGTCATCAGCGTGTCGATGGGGTTGGGCTTCGTGTTTCTGACGCTGGGCGTGATCTTCGCGGTCACCTGGGCGTTTGTCGAATCGGGGACGCGCTGGATCAGCGATCCGAAAATTCAACTTTCCTTCGTCACCTGGCTGCTGTGCCTGGTGATGATCTTTCTGCGCGCTTCGGCCGGGTTGCGGGGGCGGAAGGCGGCGGTGATGGCGCTGGCCGTGCTCGGATGCGCGGCGTTGACCTGGGCGGCGCATATCGGGTTGCGCCCGGCGCTGGAGAGATGAAGACGATCGCATGAAGCTGTTCATCACAGGCCTGAATCACCGGACGGCGCCGGTGGAGGTCCGCGAAAAACTGGCTTTCGAGGATACCAAGCTGCACGAAGCGCTGGGCGATTTGAAACGGCGGCCGGGACTGCTTGAAGGCATGATCCTGTCGACCTGCAATCGCGTCGAGATCACCGTGACCGCGGAAGAACAGGCCGATGCGGAAGGCGCGGTAGAACATTTTCTCGCCGAGACGCGCTCGGTGGAGCGCGACTGGGTTTCGCCCTATCTCTATCGCCACGACGGACCGGAAGCCATCCGCCATCTGTTCCGCGTCGCCTCCAGCCTGGATTCGATGGTGGTGGGCGAGCCGCAAATCCTCGGGCAGCTCAAAAACGCGTATGCCAAGGCGAAGGAATGCGGCGCGATCAGCGGATATCTGGACCTGCTGTTGACGCGGGCGTTCAATGTCGCCAAGCGCGTGCGCTCGGAAACCGATATCGGGCAGAGCGCCGTGTCGGTGAGCTACGCGGCGGTGGAACTGGCGCGCGACATTTTCGGATCGCTCGGCGGCAAGCGGGTCATGGTGGCCGGCGCGGGAAAAATGGCGGAGTCGGCGGCGCGGCATCTGCGGCGCTCGGGCGTCTCGGAAATTCTGGTCACCAATCGCACCCGTGCGCGAGCCGAAGCGATGGCCGAGGAGTTTCAAGGCAAGGTCATCGAATACGACCGTTTCTCCGCCGCGCTGCCGGATATCGACATCGTCATCGCGTCGAGCGGCGCGCCGCATTACATCCTGACCAAAGAACAGATGAAGACCGTGATCGGCCGGCGCAAGAACCGGCCGATGTTCCTGATCGACATCGCCGTGCCGCGCAACATCGAGCCGCAGGTGAACGAGCTCGACAACGTGTTTCTATACGACATCGACGATCTGGAGCGCGTGGTCGATAGCAACGTCAAGGGCCGCATGGAGGTCGCCGTCGAGGCCGAAGACATCATTCGCGAGGAAGTGGAGCACATGATGATGCGCCTGAAGACGCGCGAAGTGGCTCCGACCATCGTCAGTCTTCAGGAGCAGCTCGAAATGTGGCGCAGCTTCGAGATCGAGCGCCAGCGCGGGAGGCTCGGCGCGCTTACCCCGCAGCAGGAAGAGGCCATTCAGGCGATCACCCGCGGCATCATCAATAAGATCGCGCACGGCCCGATTTCCGAGTTGCGCAAACAGGCCGCCGATCCGGCCGGCATACACCTGATGGGCACGATCCGGAGGCTGTTCCGACTGGGAGAAGGCTAAAGCCTCTGGTGATTCCATGATCGTCATCGGCTCTCGCGGTTCCCAACTCGCTCTATGGCAGGCGCGGCACATCGCGGCGCGGCTCGCCTCGCTGGGCGCGGAAACGCGTCTTGAAATCATCAAGACGACAGGCGATAAAATTCAGGACGTGCCGCTCGCCAAGGCCGGCGGGAAAGGCTTGTTCACCAAGGAAATCGAGGAGGCGCTGCTCGATCGCTCGATCGACATCGCCGTGCACAGCTTGAAGGACGTGCCGAGCCAGTTGCCCCCGGGCCTGATCCTTGCCGCGATTCCGGAACGCGAAGATCCGCGCGACGCGTTGGTCGGGAAACCGCTGGCGGAGCTTGTGCCCGCCTCGAAAGTCGGCACCAGCTCGTTGCGGCGCGGGGCGCAGCTTCATGCGCTGGGCCGCGGGCTGGTGATCGAAACGTTGCGCGGCAACGTCGACACGCGATTGCGCAAGCTCGACCAGGGCCAATACGACGCGATCGTTCTGGCCGCGGCGGGATTGCGCCGGCTGGGGTGGGCCGATCGGATTCGCGAGATGATTCCGGTCGAGATCATGTGCCCGGCGGCCGGCCAGGGCGCGCTGGCGATCGAAACGCGCGACGATTCGGGCGCAGCCCAGAGGCTCATCGAAAAATTGGATCATGCGCCGTCGCGCACCGCGGTCACGGCCGAGCGCGCGCTGCTCCAAACGCTCGGCGGAGGCTGCCAGGTGCCCATTGGATGCCATGCGACGGTCGACGGCTCGATGATTCATTTGCGCGCGATCGTCGCTTCGCCGGATGGAACCAGAATCCTGCGCGCCGCGCTTTCCGGCTCCGATCCCGCGAGGCTGGGGGCCGCGCTCGGCCAACAATTGCTCGATGACGGCGCCCGCGAGATCCTGCAAGAAGTCTACGCGGCATGAAGGTGTATCTGATCGGCGCAGGCCCCGGCGATCCCGGGCTCATCACCGTCAAAGGCCGCAAAATTCTGGAACGCGCCGATGTGATCCTTTACGACCATCTGGCGAGCGATCGCCTGCTGGACCTGGCGCCCGCCGAAGCGGAGCGCATTTACGTCGGCAAGAAGCGTTCGGCGCACGAATTCTCGCAGGAAGAAATCTCGGCGATGCTGGTCGAACAGGCGCGGCGGGGCCGCACCGTTGTGCGCTTGAAAGGCGGCGACCCGTTCATCTTCGCGCGCGGCGGCGAGGAGATGGAAGCGCTGGCCGCGGCCGGAATCCCGTTCGAGATTGTTCCCGGCGTGACCACCCCGCTTGGCATCGCCGCTTATACCGGCGTGCCGCTGACGCATCGCGAGCACAGCTCGATTGTGACTTTCGTCACCGGCCACGACGTGGCCGCCATCGACTGGGAAAAAATCGGCGCGGCGGACACCATCGTTCTGTTCATGGGCCTCATCAACTTTCCCGCGATCGCCCGTGAGATGATCGCGCGGGGCCGTTCGGCGAACACTCCCGCGATGGCCGTGCGCTGGGCCACGCGCCCGGATCAGCAAACCATCGCCGGAACGCTCGAATCGCTGCCCGGCCTGATCTCTCAGGACGCGATGAAGCCGCCGGCGACCATCGTCATCGGCGAGGTGGTCGCGCTGCGCGATCGATTCAACTGGTTCGAGCATCTGCCGCTGTTCGGCCGGCGCGTGGTGGTTACCCGCGACCGGCGCCAGGCGGCCGAGCTCGCCGAACCGCTGGAATCATTGGGTGCGGAAGCACTGCTGCTCCCGGTGATCGAAATTCGCGGGGCGGCCGACGCCGCGCCGCTTGATACCGCGATCGCGAACCTCGCCTCCTACGACTGGCTGATTTTCACGAGCGTCAACGGCGTCCGCTATTTTCTCGACCGGTTGGATCGCTCCCGATCCGATCTGCGTTCGCTGCGCGCGAAAATCTGCGCGATCGGTCCCGCCACGCGAGCCGCAGTCGAGGCGCTGCATCTTAAAGTCGACAAGATGCCCGAGGAATACGTCGCCGAAAGCCTGGTCAAAGCTTTCGCCGATGAGGATCTGAGCTGGCGCAGAATTCTTCTGCCGCGCGCCGCCGTGGCTCGCGATCTGGTTC
>DATHCE010000214.1:0-9333 GCA_035319685.1 Bryobacteraceae bacterium
GGATCGGGAGCACGTTCTAGAAGAGTCAGCGGTGCACATCAGGAGCGCACGGACAAACCAAAATGAAAATCTGCGTGTTGGGCGGTGACGGATATTGCGGTTGGGCGACGGCGCTGTACCTTTCCGGGAAAGGGCACGCCGTTGCGGTGGTCGACAATTTCGCGCGCCGTCAATGGGATTACGAATTGGGCGTGCAGACCCTGACGCCGATCCAGCCTTTGGTGGACCGTTTGAGAGCCTGGCACGATCTCACTGGGCGCAAAATCGAGCTGTTTGTCGGCGACGTGACGGACCACGATTTTCTCGCTACGACGATCGCAAGCTTCCAGCCGGAAGCCGTGGTGCACTTCGCCGAACAGCGCTCCGCGCCATACTCGATGATCGACCGCAAGCACGCCGTGTTCTCTCAGGTCAACAACGTAGTCGGAACGCTGAACCTGTTGTTCGCGATTCGCGAGCTCGCGCCGGATTGCCACTTGGTCAAGCTGGGCACAATGGGCGAGTACGGCACCCCGAACATCGACATCGAAGAAGGTTATATCAAGATCGAGCATAACGGCCGCAGCGACGTTCTGCCGTTTCCCAAGCAGCCAGGATCGTTTTATCACCTGTCGAAGGTGCACGACAGCCACAACATCATGTTCGCCTGCCGGATTTGGGGCATTCGCGCCACCGATCTGAATCAGGGCGTGGTGTATGGAACGGTTACCGACGAAGTGTTGCTCGACGAAGCGCTGATCAATCGTTTCGATTACGACGAAGTGTTCGGCACCGTGCTGAATCGATTCTGCGCGCAGGCCGCAGTGGGTCATCCGCTGACCGTATACGGCGCCGGCGGCCAGACGCGCGGATTCCTGGATATTCGCGATACGGTGCGCTGCATCGAGATCGCGTGCCTGAATCCGGCGGTGCCCGGGGAATGCCGCGTGTTCAACCAGTTCACCGAACAGTTTTCGGTGCTTCAGCTCGCGCAAATGGTGCAGGCCGCAGGACGGGACCTGGGAATGAACATCGAAATCGAACACATGCCGGGGCCGCGCGTCGAACTGGAGCAGCATTATTACAACGCGAAGCACTCGAAACTGATCGATCTCGGATTAGAGCCGCATTACCTTTCCGAATCCTTACTCGATTCGCTGATGAATATCGCGGTGAAGTATCGCGATCGCGTCGATCCGTCGCTATTCCTGCCTCAGGTGGAATGGAGAAACCCGAATAACACGCGCCGGCAGCGGGTGCGCGCGGCGGCCGCCATGGAGAGCGCGGTATAGCGAATTGGTTTGGCTTCACCTGGACAGAAGCGCGAAACCTGAGCTACCATGCTTGAGGTTTTCCGCTTTGCATGAAACTTTACACGACGGCGCAGCCGGCGAAAAACGTTCCCGCGTATATCTGATCGTCATTCTGTTTGCGGCCGCCATCTATATCGGCTGCATGATTTCCCCGCCGTCGCTGATGGACGACGTGGATGCCGTGCAGGCTCAGATCGCGCGCAACATGCTCGCGTCCGGCGATTGGGTGACAGCGCGCCTGGACGGCATCGCGTATCTCGAAAAAGCTCCGTTCATTTATTGGGCGATCGCGATCTGCTACAAACTGTTTGGCGCCTTCGACTGGGTGGCGAGGATTCCGGTGGCCGTTTCCGCGATCGCGCTCGCCTGGATCACCGCGGCGTTTGGCGTGTGGGCCTTCGGACGGCGCGCGGGATTTTATGCCGGTTTGTCAATCGCCACTTGTATCGGCCTGTTTCTGTTCACGCGCATCCAGATTCCGGACGTGATGCTGACCGCCGACGTCGCTCTATCGATGTGGGCCTTTCTACGCGCCCTCGACGAGGAAGAATCCAGGCCGCGCCTGTGGGCTTTTCTGCTCGCGGCGAGTCTGGGCGGAAGCCTGTTGCTCAAAAGTTTAATCGGCGTCGTTTTTCCGGTCGCCGCCGGACTGATTTATCTCGGCGTCACGCGGCAGATTTTCCTCGCGAAGATCTGGAAGCGCCTGCATCCGTTCACGGGAACGCTGATCGTCCTGGCGATCGCCGCGCCGTGGCACGTCCTGGCGACGCTGCGCAATCCTCCTTACTTCGATTTCACGTTGCACAGCGCGCCCGGCGAGTATCGCGGATTCCTGTGGTTCTTTTTCATGAACGAGCAGGTGCTGCGATTCCTGAACCTGCGCTATCCGCGCGATTACAACACCGTTCCGCGGGTGTGGTTCTGGCTGTTCCATCTGCTGTGGCTGTTTCCCTGGAGCGTTTATCTTCCGGCGGTCGTGAAGCTGTCGTTCCGGCCCGTCGACCGCGCCGGGCGGACGCGACTGCTGGCGCTGTGCTGGACCGGCTTCATCCTGGTCTTCTTCACATTCTCGACGACGCAGGAATATTATTCGATGCCGTGTTATCCGGCGCTGGCGCTGCTGATCGGCTCGGCGATGACGATGGACAACGCCTGGATCAGGCGCGGAACCAGAGTCCTCTCGGGGATTTTGTGGTTCGCCGCGATCGTCGCCGCGATGCTCTGGTTTCTGTCGCGCAATTATCCGGCGCCGGGCGATATTTCGAACGCGCTCGCGTCGCACCCTGCGGCGTATACGCTCTCGCTCGGGCACATGGAGGATCTGACGCTCCGATCGTTCGCGTATCTGAGGCTGCCGCTGCTGGTGGCTTCGGCCGCGTTCTTCATCGGCGCGCTGGGCACAATGTTCTGGACCGGACGGCGCGCGTTTCTGGCCGCCGCGGTGATGGCGGTTATCTTTTTTCAAGCCGCTCGGCTCGCGCTGGTGGTTTTCGATCCTTATCTCTCGTCGCGTCCGCTGGCTGAGGCGCTGTTGCGCGCGCCCGAAGGCAAGCTGATCGTCGATCATCAGTACTATACGTTTTCTTCGATTTTTTTCTACACGAATCGCACCGCGCTGCTGCGCAACGGGCGGTTCAACAATCTGGTTTACGGCTCCTACGCGCCGGACGCGCCGGATGTGTTCCTCGACGACGAGCAATGGAAAAATCTGTGGCTCAACAAGGACCGCTGCTATATCGTAGCGTCCGCGACGGCGGAGCCGCGTCTGGTGGAACTGGTCGGCCGCGATCAGATCCACACCGTGCTCGAAAGCGGCGGCAAAGTGCTGCTCACCAATCGCGCGCTGCCTTGAGTTGATGCCGGGTCAAGCGGTGCAGTAGGCTTGAAGCGGTGGCATTTCTCATTCTCTGCGTCGCGGCCATTCCGTTTGTCTATTATTTGATTGTTTTGTATAGTTCGTGGCGCTATTTCGGGCGCACCGAGCCTGTTGCGCCACGGAATTTCCTGCCGCCGGTGAGCAATTTGAAACCGATCCGGGGTCTTGATCCCGACGCCTATGACAATCTCGCCAGTTTTTGCCAGCAGGATTATCCGGACTACGAGCTGGTTTTGTGCGTCGACGACGGCGACGAAGCGATCCTGCCGGTGGTCGAGAGGCTGCAACGCGATTATCCGAAGCACCAGATCCGGGTGCTGTTCGGCTCGGGGCGCGTTGCGACGAATGACAAGGTCGCGAAACTCGCGCGACTGGTGAGCGAAGCGCGGCACGAAGTGCTGGTGATCAGCGATAGCGACGTGCGCGTGGGTCCCGAATATCTGCGCACGGTGGTCGCTCCGCTGGCCGATCCGAAAATCGGCGCGGTGACGTGCTTTTATGTGCCGGCCGGCATCCAGACGTTCGCGGAGCATCTGCAATCGATCAGCATGATGTCGGATTTTTACGCAGGAATCTTAGTCGCCTGGCAATTGGACGGCGTGAAGTTCGCGCTCGGCCCGACCATCGTGACCACACGCAGCAGGCTCCGCGCTTTCGGCGGCTACGAGACGATCGAGAATCGCCCGGCCGACGATCTTCTGGTCGGCCGCCTCATCGCCGAACAAGGCTACGAGGTCGCGCTGCTGCGCTACTCGGTTTCAACCGTCGCCGATTTTGAATCGATCCGCGATCTGCTGCACAAACGGATGCGCTGGATCGTGGTGATGCGGCACATGCGGCCGTGGGGCCATCTGGGGCTGCTGCTGACGCAAGGATTGCCGTGGTCTCTGGCCGCCGTGGCGATTCATCCCAGCTTTGCCGTCGCGGCAGGATACCTGGGAACCTATTTCGCGCTGCGTGTCGCGATGACGGCCATGATCGGCGTGTGGGGATTGAAGCAGCGCGACACATGGTGGAAGATGCCGCTGATTCCGGCCTGGGACGCGCTCGCGTTCTTTCTCTGGCTGACCAGTTTCACGCGCAACAGCGTGCGCTGGCGCGGCGCGGATTATTACATCCGCGACGGCAATCTGGTTCCGGCTTCGGCCGACGAGTAGCCTCCGGCTACCTTGCTTGCCGCGACGAACGATCAGAGCCGGACCCCTTATCTCGCGGCGGGGTGCTTGAGGATGCTCGCCGGACTGCTCAAACCGCGTAAAATCGGTTCATGTCCGATTCAGGAATTACTCGCCGCGAGGCGAGCCAGATTCTCGGCGCCGCGGCTGCCGCCAGCTCGCTGGCCGCGCCCGCTTCAGAAATCTGTTTCCTGAATGCGGTCGAGATGGCGAAGCTCGTCAGACAGAAAAAATTGAGCGCGCGGGAAGTGATGGAAGCGCATCTGAAGCAGATCGATCGCGTGAACCCGAAGGTGAATGCGATCATCACGCTGATCGCTGGGCAGGCGATGGAGAACGCGCGCCATTCGGATGAGGCGCAGGCGCATGGCGCGGCCCTAGGTCCGCTGCACGGCCTGCCGATCGCGCACAAGGATCTGGTCGAAACTGCGGGCATCCGCACCACGTTCGGATCACCGATCTTCAAGGACAACGTGCCCACGCACGACGCGATTCTGGTGGAGCGCATCCGCAATGCGGGCGCGATTTGCGTCGGCAAGACCAACACGCCCGAGTTCGGAGCCGGGTCGCAGACGTTCAACCGGGTGTTCGGCGCGACCAAAAATCCCTACGATCTGACCAAGACGTGCGGAGGATCGAGCGGGGGCGCGGCGGTGAGCCTCGCCTGCGGGATGCTACCGATCGCTGACGGCAGCGACACCGGAGGATCGTTGCGAAATCCCGCGGCGTTTTGCGGCGTGGTGGGATTTCGCCCCGCGCCCGGACGCGTGCCCAACGCCGCGAAGGGCAACGCGTGGTCGACACTGAGCGTTTCCGGACCGATGGCTCGCAACGTCGCCGACGTGGCACTGCTGCTGAGCGTGATGGCCGGCCCGGATGCGCGCTGTCCTATCTCGATCGAACAACCGGGCTCGCGGTTCGCGGGCGATCTGGGGCGCAATTTCAAAGGCGCGAGGGTCGCCTGGTTCAAGGATCTGGGCGGGGTTCCGTTCGATTCGCGCATCCGGAGCATCGTCAATGCGCAGCGCAAGACGTTTGAGGATCTGGGCTGCATCGTCGAAGAAGCCGAGCCGGATTTCACCAGGGCGGACGAAGCGTTCAAAATTCTGCGTGCCTGGAGTTACCTGGGCAGTTACGGCGAGCTCGCGAAAACGAATCGCGATCAGATCAAAGATACGGTGCTGTGGGAGATCGATCGCGGAGCGAAATTCACCGCGGCCGAGCTGGCGCGCGCCGAGTCGCTACACAGCCAGTTGTGGGACCGGATGCGAATCTTTCAGGAGCGATACGAATATTTCATCCTGCCCACGACGCAGGCGCCGCCGTTCGATTTGAATCAGCCTTACCTCACCGAGATCGAAGGCGTGAAGATGAACACCTACATCGATTGGATGCAATCCTGCTACTTCATTTCGATTCTGGAGAATCCTTCGATCTCGATGCCGTGCGGGTACACGGCGGATGGTTTGCCGGCCGGGTTGCAGATCGTGGGACGGCATCGCGAGGAATTCGGTGTGCTGCAACTGGCGCACGCTTTCGAGCAGGCGACGCAAGCGGGGCGCCGGCGGCCGGCAATAGTCTAGGCGATTTTCAGGCCTCCGACAATTGCGGCTTCACTTGCGCCCGGGTGCGCGATCCATCAATGTTGGCCGGGTTCAGGGGACCAGGCGACTCTGCCTTACTGCGGAGACCGCTCAAGGAGCGGACGATTGTGGTGTGGGTCCCTCAGGCGGTCTGGGCGCGGGGGGATTCCGCAGCGGCGGCCTTGGTGGGCACGGGCTCCAGTTTCGGCAGCCCGATCTTCTGGCGGATGGCGGCCTCCAGCCGGTCCCGGATTTCGACATGTTCGTGGAGAAACGAGCGGGCGTTTTCGCGGCCCTGTCCGATGCGTTCGCCCTGAAAACTGTACCACGATCCGCTCTTTTCGACGACGGTTTGCTCGGCGCCCAGGTCGAGCAAATCGCCCTCGCGCGAAATTCCTTCCCCGTAAAGAATATCGACCTCGGCCTCGCGAAACGGCGAGGCGACCTTGTTCTTGACGACCTTGATTTTGGTCCGATTGCCGATGACCGTTTCGCCATCTTTCAGCGCGGCGCTCCGCCGCACTTCCACCCGCACCGACGAATAAAACTTCAGCGCGCGCCCGCCGGTTGTGGTTTCGGGATTCCCGAACATGACGCCGATTTTCTCGCGCACCTGATTGATGAAAATCAGGCACGAATTAGCCCTCGAGAGCGCTCCCGTGATCTTGCGCATGGCCTGCGACATCAGCCGCGCGTGAAGCCCCATGAAACTGTCGCCCATCTCGCCTTCCAGTTCCGCTTTGGGCACCAGCGCCGCCACCGAATCGACCACCAGGATATCGATCGAATTGGAGGAAATCAGCGCGTTGGTGATCTCGAGCGCCTGTTCTCCGCAATCGGGCTGCGAGACCAGCAGATTATCGAGGTCGACGCCCAGCTTTCGCGCGTACGTGGGATCCAGGGCGTGTTCTGCATCGATGAACGCCGCGACTCCTCCGGACTTTTGCGCCTCGGCGATGGCATGCAGCGCGAGCGTAGTTTTTCCCGACGACTCCGGACCGAACACTTCAATGACCCGGCCCCGCGGAAATCCGCCGACGCCGAGCGCAGCGTCCACCGAGATGGATCCGCTGGGAATCACGCTCACCGGCAAGGCGTTCCGCGCTCCGAGCTGCAAGACCGCACCCTTTCCGAACTGCTTTTCCATCTGGATCACGGTCTGCATGATGAGGCGCGTACGCTCGCTGATCGCCATGCTCTATTGGTGTTGCCCGGTGCGAAAAACTCTCAGCAAACTTTGTGTTCTGCCAAACTTTACGCTCTGCTAAAATGATGAAGGCTGCGGGAGTAACTCAATGGTAGAGTCACAGCCTTCCAAGCTGTTGGTTGCGGGTTCGATTCCCGTCTCCCGCTCCATCCTTTCAAGAACTTACAACCACTGAAAAAATCTTACGACGCTTGTGCCGATTTCCCCGCTCGGCCGATCGTCTTGGAGCTTATCCTTTGATGCAAACCAGCGGTTCCAGCCGTGCGACCCGGCGCGAGAGCCCGGCCTGTTCCGCGGCTTCAACTACAGCGGTCACGTCTTTGTAGGCGCCAGGCGCTTCTTCTGCCACGCCGCGGGACGATGGCGACCGAATCACGATTCCCCTGCCGGCAAGCTCGTCAATCAGTTGGCGTCCGCGCCAGTGCTTGATCGCTTGATGACGGCTCATCTGGCGTCCGGCGCCGTGGCAGGACGAACTGAACGCCCGCTTCTCGCTTTCCGCGGTCCCCACCAGGATGTACGATGCCGTGCCCATCGTCCCACCGATCAACACGGGCTGTCCGATGGATCGCAGCGCTTCCGGGATCGCGGGATGATTCGGTCCGAAGGCGCGAGTCGCACCTTTGCGATGAATGAACAGCCGCTTGGAACATCCATTCACGGTATGCTCTTCGACTTTGCAAGTGTTGTGAGAAACATCGTAGAGAACCGCAAGTTCGGCTTTGGGGATCACCTCGGCGAAAGCCTGGCGGACAAGATGCGTAATGATTTGACGGTTCGCCAGCGCGCAATTGATTGCGGCGCGCATCGCGCCAAGATATTTCTCTCCGAGAGGCGAATCGATCGGCGCACAGGCCAGCTCGCGATCCGGCAGCTCGATTCCGTATTGTTTCGCCTCGATGACCATATCGCGCAGAAATTCCGTTCCGATCTGGTGGCCGAGCCCGCGCGATCCGCAATGGATGCTCACCACGATGTCGTCCGGCTGAATCCCGAATGCGCGCGCTGAGGGTTCATCGAAAATCGAGACGACGTGCTGCACCTCGAGATAGTGGTTTCCCGATCCAAGCGTCCCCATTTCCCGGCGTTGCCGGTTCTTTGCGAAATCGGATACTGCGCTGGGCTGGGCCCCCCGCATGCGGCCATGCTCTTCCGTGCGATCGAGATCAGCTTCCAGACCATAGCCCAGACGCAGTGCCCAGTTTGCCCCGCCTTCGAGCATTTCGTCCAACTGCGAATCCGTAAGATTCAGAAGTCCGCGGCTACCCACGCCAGCCGGGATGTGGCGGTACAGTGCATCGGCGAGCGCATTCCTGACAGGCGACACTTCATCGGATTTCAGGCCTGTGAGCAGCGTGCGAACACCGCAGGAGATGTCGAAGCCCACGCCTCCGGCGGACACAACACCGCCGCGCGCGGGATCGAACGCCGCCACGCCGCCGATCGGGAATCCGTATCCCCAATGCGCATCCGGCATGGCGTAGGCGGCCTTCTCGATGCCGGGCAGCGTCGCGACATTCACGATCTGCTCGTAGACTTTCGTATCCATGCCGCGGATCAGCTCTTCGTTTGCGTACAGAACGGCGGGGACGCGCATTTTGCCGTGCAACTCGATTTGCCATTCGAATTCCGAGACGCGGTGCAACAAAGCCGTTTCCATAACTCCTCACACATCCACCACACACTGTGCGATCCATTCGCCCTCGGCGTTCCGGCCCACGAACAGGCTCGTGTATGTGGCTCCCTTCACTTCGACAGCCGGCTCGTGGCGCGCGACGTCGACATCCTCGCCCCAGGCTTCACCCTGAAGACGATTTCCCGAGATGTGCACTCCAAAACGCCCGAAGATCATTCGGCGCACGGCCATCTCATAAACGAGCGCATTCAGCCAGTCGACCAGCAGCGTTTCCTGGTCTGCCGCTTCACATCGAACAAGCACCCTGGTTTGCGCGATCACGTCAGATGGCTCCGTAATGACCGCGATCAACGCAATTGCGGCCTGCTCAAACGCTTTTTCCTCGGTGGCGCCGATTCCTCTAATTCCGATATCCGCGCCATGCGCGAAATGCTCCCACCGGGAGCCCGAATCTTGCGTTAAACCGCTCAATTTCTTGGACCAGTTCGTTCACGTTCGCGTCTCGGCCTCTTGCTTCTGCTCCCGGGAGACCAGCTTCGCGAGCTCGCTCAGTTCGTCGGCCAG
>DATHCE010000215.1:0-2377 GCA_035319685.1 Bryobacteraceae bacterium
TACCGCTCCGATGCGCCCAAGGGCAAGCAGAAGAAAACCGCGGCGCGGCTTTCGCTCGAGCTGGACCCGACGCCGGATATTCTGGCCGAGGTCGGCAAACGCAAGGGCGATCGCCTGCTGGTCGGATTTGCGGCGGAGACGGATCATCTGGTGGAGGAAGCGCGGCGCAAGCTCGACAGCAAGAATTGCGACATGATGGTCGCGAATCTGGTGTCGGGCGAAGGCATCGGGTTCGATTCCGACGAGAATGAAGTGCTGCTGTTGCTGCGCACGGGCGAATCGATTCCGGTGCCGCGCGCTCCCAAACGCGCGGTCGCGCGCCGCATTTTCGACGAATTGATCAAGCTGCGGCTGGCGCTGCACGCATGAAATGAATCGCGACGAAATCCGCAATTACCTTGAGTTTTATCGCGATCTGGGCGTGAAGAATCTCTACAAACGAAGCTCGCCCGTTGCGGAAATTGCGACTGCCGTCGAGGAGCCGCTTCTGCCATCCCTGTTACCATCCCTCGCCCCGCCCGGCGATACGCTCGCGAAGATCATCGAGGATATCGGCGATTGCCGCCGCTGCCGGCTGTGCGAGCAACGCTCGAAAATCGTGTTTGGATCGGGCAACGAGCAATCGCGGCTGGTCTTCGTCGGCGAAGGCCCGGGCGCGGACGAGGACGAGCAAGGCTTGCCGTTCGTCGGACGCGCGGGCCAATTGCTGACGCAGATGATCGAGAACACGGCGTCGAAGGAAGGCATCCCGATCCGGCGCGCCGACGTGTACATCTGCAACGTCGTCAAGTGCCGGCCGCCGGAGAATCGCACACCCCAGCCCGACGAGATGGAGATCTGCGGACAGTTTCTATTCCGCCAGTTGATGGCGATCCGGCCGCGGGCGATTTGCGCGCTCGGCTCCACCGCCGCGAAGGCGCTCCTCGCTACCAAGGACGGTGTGACGCGATTGCGGGGCCAGTGGCACAAATGGCGCGATATTCCGGTGATGGTGACGTATCATCCCTCGTATCTTCTGCGCCCGTACAATCAGGACGCCAAGCGCCAGGCTTGGGAGGATCTGAAGAAAGTCCTGCATTATGTCTACGACTAGTCCGTTGCCGGGACGGGGGACCTTCATCACTTTCGAAGGACCCGAGGGCAGCGGCAAATCGACGCAATTGCGTAAGCTGGCGGCGCGGTTGCGCGCCTCGGGACGCGACGTGTTCGAAACGGCCGAGCCCGGCGGCACGCCCATCGGCCAGCAGATCCGCCGCATTTTACTGGATTCGCAGAATCGCGAAATGTGTCCCACTGCGGAGTTGCTGCTGATGTTCGCCTGCCGCGCGCAGAACGTCGATCAGTGGATTCTGCCAGCGCTCTCTGCGGGAAAGATTGTGCTGTCGGATCGCTTCACCGACTCGACGCTGGTTTACCAGGGCATCGCGCGCGGGTTGGGCGCCGAGGTGGTGTATGAAGTCGATCGCATCGCCTGCCGCGGGCTGGTTCCGAAGCTGACGCTGGTGATCGACATCGACACCGAAACAGGTTTGGCGCGCGCGCATTCGCGCAATCGTAAGACGCAGGGTGTCGAAACGCGCATCGACGAACAGGAAATCGGCTTTCACAAAAAAGTGCGCGATGCGTATCATCAGCTCGCCTCCGATGAGCCGGCTCGAGTGAAGCTGATCGACGGCTCGGGCGATGAAGACGCCGTCGCCGACGAGGTCTGGGAAGCCGTACTACGATCCTTGTCCGGGTTCGAGTCCGCTTCTTTAAGATAGACAGATGGACCATTTGCCGCGCCGGTTCGCATTCATCGCGATCGCCATGGCGATCACGCTCGCCGGCGGCACGCTCGGGTTTGTGCTGATCGAGCATTACCCGGTGTTCGACGCGTTTTACATGACCCTCACCACCGTTACTACGGTGGGCTATGGCGAGCTTCACACGCTGAGCCGCGCGGGGCGCATTTTCAATTCGTTCCTGATTTTCTTCGGCGTAAGCCTGATGCTGCTGGCCATCGGCGCGATGACCCAAACCGTAATCGAGCTGGAACTGAACCAATTTTTCGGAAAGCGACGGATCAAGAGCATGATCGAAAAACTCGACGGCCACATTATCCTGTGCGGCTTCGGACGCGTGGGCCGCGGCGCGGCGGACGAGTTGCGCCAGGCCGGGGCATCGTTCGTCGTGGTGGACCGCGACGAAGAAAGGGTGGAGCGCGCAATCAAGCAGGGCATGCTCGCCGTGCTGGCCGACGCGAGCCGTGATGAAACGCTGCGCGACGTTGGCATTGATCGCGCGAGCGGGCTGATCGCGACGCTCGCCTCGGACGCCGACAATCTGTTCCTGATTCTTTCCGCGAAGGCGCTGAATTCGCGGCTCCGCCTCTCGG
>DATHCE010000216.1:0-5662 GCA_035319685.1 Bryobacteraceae bacterium
GACGGAAGCATGGCATGGCTCAACGTGCGCATGGTGGCGGTGCACGATCATCACCTGCGTTTCGCGGGGCATCACTGCCTGATTGAGGACCGCACGCTGGTGCATCAATTGGAGGAGCGGCTGAGGCTGACGGAGAAGGCTAGCGCCGGCGAAGCTGCCAAAGCGGGATCAACAGGGCCGGAATTCCCAGCAGAATTAGCGCGGCAATCGCGAAGATCACCAGGAGTTGCCAGGGTTTGAGCCGGGCCACGAAGCGGGCGCGCAGGGGAAGGCGCGGCGGCGGCGCGGAGGGCTTGCGGAACATGCCCGCCAGCAACAGACGATCGGTGCATTCCTGACAATCGACCAGATGAGCTTCAAACTCGGTGCGCTCCTCGGGCGTAAGCGCGTTGTCGACGTAGCGCTGCGCTACCAGGTTCTCGTCGATGTAGCGATGGTCCATTGCTTGACTAAACGTGCTTGACTAACGTGTTTGACTAACGTGCTTGACTAACGTGTTCGACTACCGTGTTCGACCAGGGCCTTTCAGTTTCCTGCACCCGGATCATCGACCGGTTTTGAGGTATTAAGTAGGGCCCGATCAAAGGCTGCCGGATGCGGGGGTGGGCGGCGATATGGTAGACTGAACGAAACGAGGAGTGTCCCTAAAGATGGCGAAGGCATGCGATATTTGTGGCCGCGGTCCGCAGTTCGGCAACCGCATCAGCCACGCGCACAACGTGACCAAGCGGCGCTGGAACGTGAACCTGCAAACGGTTCACGCGATGGTGAACGGCGCACCCAAGCGCATCAAGGCTTGCACGTCGTGCATCAAGAACGGCAGAGTTCAAAAAGCCGCGTAGTTTTCCTCGAACTTATTTCAAAATCTTTACGCTCACCGGCTCGGAGCGTTCGCACGCCATCGAATCGGTGACGCCGCTGGCGATATCGGCGCACGCGTTCGCTTTGGCGGTGTGCAGCGCGTAGTCTTCGGTCTGCCCGGCGGTGGTCTTGCACGCGGTTCGTCCGTTGAATTGCATGCAGACTTCCACGCGGTGGCTGGCCATGCTCATGGTCGAATAAACGATCATCGCGAGGATCGCGACGACGAGCAGGATTCCGATCAAAACAGGTTTTTTCACGGCGTTTACCCCTTGACGGCGGGTTGCTCGGCGAAGAACGAGCCCATGCGGCGAAATTTTTCGTAGCGTTCGTCGATCAGTTCGCGCGCGGTGAGAGGTTGCAACTGGTTCAGCGCGTGACGCAGCACGATCCCGAGCGATTCGGCGGCGTTGTCAGGATCGGTGTGCGCGCCTGCGCCGGGTTCGGGGACGATCGCGTCGATCAAGCCTTGCGCGAGCAGATCGGGCGCGGTCATTTTCAACGCGGCGGCGGCTTGCGGAGCTTTTCCCGAGTCGCGATAAATAATGGCCGCGCAGCTTTCCGGCGAAATCACGCTGTACACCGCGTTTTCGAGCATGTAGATGCGGTTGCCGACGCCGAGCGCGAGCGCGCCGCCGCTGCCGCCTTCGCCGATGACGACGCAGATCACCGGAACGGGCAGGCGCGACATTCCGCGCAGGCTGGAGGCGATGGCCTCGCCTTGCCCGCGCTCTTCGGCGTCGCGGCCGGGCCAGGCGCCCTGGGTATCGAGAAGGGTGATAATCGGCCGGTTGAATTTCGCGGCCAGCTCCATCAGGCGCATCGCCTTGCGGTAACCCTCCGGACGAGGGCAGCCGAAATTGCGCAGGACTTTTTGTTTGGTGTCGCGGCCTTTTTCCTGCGCGACGATCATGACCGGCCGTCCGTCGAACCAGGCCATGCCGGCTACGATGGCGTGATCCTCGCCGAAGGCGCGGTCGCCGTGGAGCTCGTGAAAATCGACAAACAGGCGCTGAATGTAGTCGAGCGAATGCGGGCGCTTGGGATGACGGGCGAGCTGCACGCGTTCCCAGCTGGGATTGGTTGGTGGAGGCGCTGCGGAATCAGCCATGAGTTGCGCGGAACAGGCTCACCCGGCCATGATCTCCAGCGCTTCGGGTCCGCAGATGCGGGCCACCTCGGCGCAGAATTCCTTATCCGGGCGAACTTTCGCCGTAAGGTCCAGGATAACCGAGAAGTCGCGGGACTTTTCGAGGCGCAGGCGAACTTCGGTTTGGCCGGGTTTGCCGTCGAACAGGCGGCGGAGTTTCCCGGCGCGGTCGGCTTCGCCCGATCCGTTCATCGGCACCCGGATCGAAATCAGCGACGGCAAATCAACGCAGGCGACTTCGAGCGGCACGATATCCTGCACCGAAATTTTGGGCGGTCCGCTTTCTTCGGGCAGAACCAGGCCGCGAACCAGCACGGCCTGATCTTCGATCAGCGAAGAGAGCAGGCGCTCATATTGGGTGGAGAAAACCATCGCTTCGACCGCGCCTTCCAGATCCTCGAGCTGCATGGACGCCCACAGCTTGCCTTCCTTGCTGCGGCGGCGGGCGATGCCGGTGAGAATCCCGCACAGCGCGACGTCGGTGTTCTTGGCGAGTCCTTCGAGCTGACCGGTGGAGTGCGTGGCGAGTTCGCGCACTTTCTCCATGTACTGGTCGAGTGGATGGCCGGTGATATAGAAACCGAGGATCTCTTTTTCGGCGGTCAGTTTTTCCGGCCCGGTCCAATCCTTGACGTTGGGCAGAACGTGGCCGGCCTGGGGCTGGTCGGCGGCGAGCATGGCGAACAGACCGGACTGCCCGCTTTCGCGATCGCGATGGGCGCGGGCTCCGGCTTCCATCGCGCCATCGATGACGGCGAACAGTTGCGAGCGCGTTCCATCGAGCGAATCCATGGCGCCGGCCTTGATGAAGCTTTCGATCATGCGGCGGTTGACGGCGCCGAGATCGACGCGCTCGCAGAAATCGTGGAGCGACGTGAATTTGCCGCCTTGCTCGCGCGCGCGGACGATGGATTCGACGGCTCCCGATCCCACGTTTTTGATCGCGCCGAGACCGAAGCGGATGCCGGGCTCGGGTCCGGTTTCGACCGGGGTGAAGGTGAATTCGGAGGAATTGACGTCGGGTGCGAGAACGCGGATGCCCATTTCCCGGCACTCGCTGATGTATTTGACGACCTTCGAGGTGTTGCCGGTTTCCGAGGTGAGCAGCGCGGACATGAATTGCAGCGGATAGTGCGTTTTGAGATACGCGGTGACGTAGGCGAGATACGCGTAGGCCGCCGAGTGCGACTTGTTGAAACCGTAGCCCGCGAATTTTTCCATCAGGTCGAAAATTTTTTCGACCTTGCGCGGCGGATGATGGTTCGCTTTCGCGCCTTCGAGGAAGCGCGCGCGCTGCTTGGCCATCTCTTCCGCTTTTTTCTTGCCCATGGCGCGGCGAAGCAGGTCGGCGTCGCCGAGCGAATAGCCGGCCAGGCGATTGGAGATCTGCATCACCTGCTCCTGGTAGACCATGACGCCGTAGGTCTCCTCCAGGATTTCCTTCATCTCCGGCAGATCGTAAACGACTTCCTTGCGGCCCTGCTTGCGATCGATGAAATCGTCGATCATGCCCATGGGACCGGGACGATAGAGCGCATTGAGCGCGCACAGATCTTCCAGGCGATCGGGCTGATAGCGGCGCAGAATGTCGCGCATGCCGGGCGATTCGAACTGGAACACGCCGCTGGTGTGGGCCTTGTGAAAAACGGTCTCGTAGGTCTGGCTGTCGTCGAGCGGCAGATCTTCGATGACCAGTTTCACGCGGCGATTTTTCTCGATCAGCTTGAGGGCGTCCTCGATGATGGTGAGCGTGGTCAGGCCTAGAAAATCCATCTTCAGGAGCCCGAGTTTTTCGAGTCCGACCATGTCGTACTCGGTAACAATTTCGTCCTTATTGGTTTTATAGAGCGGGACGAGCTCCTTGAGCGGCGCGGGCGAGATGACTACGCCGGCCGCGTGGACCGAGGCGTTGCGCGCGACGCCCTCCAGGCGCATCGCGACGTCGAGCACTTCCCGGACGCGCGGCTCCTTCTGCGCCATCTCGCCAAGCTGCGGCTCCATTTCGAGCGCCTGCCGCAGCTTGATGTTCAAGGGCTGAGCCGGGATCAGCTTGGTGATGCGATCGACGTCGGCGAAGCTCAGATCGAGCACGCGGCCGACGTCCTTAATGGCGGCGCGCGCCCCCAGCGTTCCGAACGTGATGATCTGGGCGACCTGTTCGCGGCCGTATTTTTCGGTGACGTACTGGATCACTTCGCCGCGTCCGCGCGTGCAGAAATCGATGTCGATATCGGGCATGCTGATGCGCTCGGGATTGAGGAAACGCTCAAACAGCAGGCCGTATTCAAGCGGATCGATATCGGTGATCTGCATGGCGTAGCTGACCAGCGATCCGGCGGCCGAGCCGCGGCCCGGCCCGACGGGAATGCCGCGCTGCCTGGCGAAGCGGATGAAATCCCAGACGATCAGAAAATATCCGGAAAATTTCATCTGCTGGATGGTCCGGATCTCGCGATCGAGACGCGCGGAATATTCGGCGAGATTGTGCTTCAGACGGCCGCCGGCGGCCATCGCTTCGAGTCTCGCGCGGCGTTTTTCGAAGCCTTGGCGCGCGACGTATTCGAAGTAGCTGTCGATGGAATGTTCCGGCGGGACGGCGAATTTCGGAAAAGGCTCCTCGACCGGATCGAGCTTGATCTGGCAGCGCTGCGCGATGTCCCAGGTGCGATCGAGGGCGTGCTCGACTTCGCCGAACAGGGCCATCATCTCGTCGCGCGATTTGAGATAGAACGCGTCCTGCTCGAACCGCATGCGATTGGGGTCCGACATGGTCTTGCCGGTCTGGATGCACAACAGGATTTCGTGGGCGCGCGCATCGTCGCGGCGCAGGTAATGCGAATCGTTGGTCGCCACCAGGGGAATTTTCGTATCGGCGGCGAGACGATGGATCAGAGGAAGCGCCTCGCGGTCCCGATCGAGGCCGTGATCCTGAAGCTCCAGGAAAAAATTCTTTTCGCCGAACAGGTCGGCGTATTCGAAGGCGAGCCTTTTGGCGTCGTCGTAGCGGCCGGCGAGCAGGGTTTCGTTGATATCGCCGCGCAGGCAGGCCGACAGCGCGATGAGCCCTTTCGAATGGCGCGAGAGCAGGTCCTTATCGATGCGCGGCTTGTAATAGAAGCCGTCGAGATAGCCGGTGGAAACCAGCTGGATGAGGTTGCGATACCCTTCCTGGTTTTCGCACAGCAGGACCAGATGGTTGTAGCGATTCGATTCGGTGTTGACGGTGTGGCCCTGTTGCGCGACGTAGACTTCGCATCCGATGACGGGATGAACGCCCCGGGCTTTGGCGGCGTTGTAAAATTCGACCGCGCCGAACAGGTTGCCGTGATCGGTCATGGCGACGGCGGGCATGTTCTGCTCGACCGCCAGGTCCATGAGCTGGGAGATTTCACAGGCTCCGTCGAGGAGGGAATAATCCGTGTGGCAATGCAGATGGACGAACGGCGCGGGCATTGAGAAAATCCGATTTCCCGGGGGAGAATTCCAGTATAGCGGGGTTACCGCGCGGCCAGCAGCTTGCTCATGAAAAAAAGGGGACACGGGTACGTGCGTTCCGCAGAACGCTCTGGTCCACGGCCTCGGCCCTAGTGTGCTGTATCTGAAGTCCGCATACAAAAGCGCGCGACGCTGGCAAGGATTTCGTCGGCGGTT
>DATHCE010000217.1:0-7231 GCA_035319685.1 Bryobacteraceae bacterium
GGCTGGCGCCTGCGCGGGCGCGGCCGCAGGCGGGGGCGGCGCGGCAGGGGCTGGGGCTTGCGCGGGCCTGGGAGGCGCGGGCGGCGGTACCTGCTCTTGTGGAATGCGCTGCTGCGCGGCGGCCATCGTTGCCCACGCTGCCGCCAGCGCCAGTACCATTTTCGAGCGATGCATCATTTGTTGACCTTTTCCCAGAAGCAGGACTGGCCCATCAGGCCCTGCGAAATCACTTTTCTATATCCATCAAGGATGGTTCCCGCGGGCGAATTTTCGCCGGCTACGCATGCGCGGAAGCCGCTGCCCATGTCTTGTCCGAGCTGCGGATTTTTATCGTTCGCAAGAGAAGCCGCCGGGGAAGACAGCGCCTTCACCCCCGGCCCGGAAGAGGTGGCCGGAGGCGCTGGAGCTGCCGCCTGCTGCGGAGATTCCTTGGGGGCGAGTTCCTCCAATTTGCGCTCGACCATTTTCCCGTTCCAGTCGAGCGTGATTTTGTCGCGGTCGAAGCTCACCACCTGAAACGGACCGATCTTTTCGCCGGCGTGATAAGCTTGCTGGTCGCCATTCGAGGTGGTGCTCAGCAGCACGATCGGATCGCCGAAGGCCATTTGCCCGAAATAGAAGGGAAGCGCCGGCATCTTCGGCTCCGGCTTGGGCGGCGGAGTCTCGATGACCACGTTGGGGTTGCGATCCTTCGAGAACAGCATTCTCTGCGCGACGTCGATATACTCGGCGGGTGTGACGGGCTGGACCTGCGGGACCGGCGGCGGAGGCAATATCGTTTTGGCGCGCGCGGCCTGGTCGAAAATCGCGCGCTCCCTGGCCTGCGCGTCCAGCCAGCGCAGCCGCAACGTCCATCCGAGCCATCCGGCGATGGCCAGCAAAACCAGATTCAGCAAAATGAGTTTCCGGTTCACGTTCGCTTCCCCGGGACCAGTTTTCTGGGAACCACGCCGGAAATCGTCAGGTGGACTCCCAGCATCTTATCCTTCGCGCTGGTGGAGGTGATGCGCAGGCCGCTGGTGGACACCAGCTCCGGACGCGCGGCGAGTCCGGCCAGGATGTTGAGCAACTGGTCGATGCGGCAATCGACCTGCACCGATACGCTGGCCTCTCCGTAAACGTCGCCAAGCGGGCGGACCGCAGGCAGCTCGGTCGACCGGATTTCCACCACCGGACTTTCCCCGCGCCCCAGATCGCGGATGATCTGAAGCAGTTGGGCCTGCGCTTGCGGCGCGGTGTCCGCGTTGATCAAACCTTTTTCGCGGATGGCCAGCTCGGCGGTGACCTTTTTGAGGATCTCCTCGCGCGAGGGAACGGTCGCGGCTTCCTCGCGAAGCTTGGCCAGCTTTTTTTCGGCGAATTCGACGTTGTCGGCGACCGGCGCGACGACGGCCGGCGCCGGTTCCGGCCAGAATCGAATCACCAGCCCGGCGGCCAGCGCGATGGCGGCGAAGGCGGCATAGGCGCGCTGCCTGCGATTGAGCGTCATCGTCCCGCCTCCCGGTTGGTGCGGATCCGGAACATTTCCCCGTCCGGCGTGCGAATCGGCGGCACACTGAACTCCGAGGATTCGAACAACGGCGATGCGTCGATGATCTTGAGCAGCGGCGCGGCCTGATCCGTTTCGCCTCCCGCGATGACCTGCGTGCGCGTCACTTCGAGCGAGTTCAGCCAGGTGGGCGGCGCCATGATTTTCGTCATCTCCGCGAGCACATCCATATCCGATTTGGCCCGTTGACGGAAACCGTCGAGCAGCAGCGTCCGGTCGCGCAGCGCGGCGGCTTCGCGCTCCAGACGCGCGGCCCGCTCGGCCCCGGGCTGGACCAGCGCGATCTCGCGATTGAGCGAGCTCAGATAACGCTGCCTGGCAACTCCCGGAAGCATCCACAGCGCGATGGCCAGCGTCACCACGATCGCGCTCAGCAGGGCCGGCAGAATCCATAAGCGCCGCGGGCTGTACTCGCGCCGTTCTACCGGGAGCAGATTCAACGGCAGCGCCAGGCGCGGGCAGGCCGAAGCGAGCGCGGCGGCGTAGGGCAAGGCGGGCTCGGCCGAAAGAAGCTGATCGAGCGCGCGAGGCTCGGTCTCGAGATCGATGCGCAGCTCGGCGCAGGCGAGCGCGGCGGCGCGAGACTCGGAAGCGGGGAAGCTCGCCGAAAAAATCGGGCGCGCCGCGCTTTCGCCATAAAATTCACGATGCCCGTCGATTTCGACGAAGGCGAGAATTTCCAAAGGGGGCGTTTCCCCGAAGGTGCGCAGCGCGGAATAAATCGCCGCGGCCGAGCAGGAGAACGCTCCGATCTTGATGCCGGCTTCGGAGAACCAATCGGCATAGCGATCGATGGCTGCGCGCCGCGCGATGGCGACCAGCACGGCCGCGCTGCGCCCCAGCCGGGCCCAACTGGCCGCCACGTCGTCTTCCGCATACGGATGCAGCCCTTCGATCTGATACTGAACGGCGGCGGAGAGATCCTTGTCGGAGACGCCCGCCATGGAAAGTTGCCGGACGATCACATCCTGGCGCGGCAGCAAAACCGTCGCGATGGTTTGCTGCAAACCGTGCTTGCGCAGGAACGCGTTGTACTCGGTGCCCCAGACGCCGGCCGGCTGATCCGGAAAATTCGCAATCGTGAGCCGGCCGATCAGGCGCGCGCCGCTCGGGCGCACGCGCACCGCGGCGATGTGCAGCGTTTCCGCGCCGTGCGGGCCCGCGATTTCGATCCCGATTCCGGTTCCGAAAGCGAGCCACTTCTTGATCTCGGCCGGAATCATTGCGCCACGGGCCCCAATCCGGCGGTCGCGGGTCCGGCCCCCGGTCCGGCGATGGCCGGCGGCGCGATGGCCGATTCGGACCACGCGTCGTCATACCATCGCAGCACTTGCACCGGAGCCATCGAGTATTGGCGCGGGTCCATCAGCTTGACCACGGCGGCGGCGGTGCGAACATATTCCGAAGGCAAGCCGTTGGGTCCGCGAAGCCGGGCCGTGGCGCGCAGAGTCCAGATGACGTTGCCTCCGGCGTTGAGGCGCGGCGTGGGAAAACCCAGTGCGGCGAGGTCGCCGGCGCGAAGCGGTTGCAGATTGCGGCGGGCGACAATGGCCGCGATGTTATCGGCGGGGATGCCGACGGCCTGCATCAAGGCGGGGCTGACGGTGTTGATGTCGAACGGTCCGGCGCTGCCCCACACCGACAGGCAGTCGCGCAGGCCGCCCACGGCGTAGAGCCGGCCCGCCGAATCCGGGATGTAATTGCCGTAAAACAACTCGGGCGTCATGCCTCTCACCAGCAGTAATTCCTCGATCTCTTCAAAAGACGCATGACGCGCCCGAAAAGTCGGAGCGACGGTCGCATAATACGCATCGAACAATGTCGGCTCGGTTGAGGGAGTGCGCCAGTCGAGAATCGCCTGCGTAATTTCGCGCGCGCGTTCGACGTCGCCGGTGACGGCGGAAACCACGCGCAGCAGGTCATCGGGACTGCCGGTGTTGATATTGAGCTTGGACGATTCCGGGATCATCTCCACGATCGCATCGCCGCTTGCATAGTGCATAAACATGCGCGGCATGTTGGGTTCCCAGAAACGCGCGCTGCCGTCGGGATTCCGGAAATCGGGGCCCCACATCATCCACTGGATGGCGCGCTCGACCGATCCCGTCGCGAGATACCAGGTGCGCAGGCCGGAGGCGGACGAGCCGACGCGATCGGTTTCCGATCGCACGCTGGTGGAGACGGAAAATGCGATGACGGCCAGCGCGGCGCTGAGCCAGAGCACGGCGAGCAACGCGCTTCCGCGTTGGTTTCGATCACCAGAAGTCGACATAAGGAACCATGACCTCCCGGGTGATGCGAATCGGAACGGTGACGCTGACCAGAGGCAGGCGCGCGGGGTCGGGCGCCAGCGGCTCCATCGTCACGCGCACCGCTTGCGGAAGATCGCGCCGCTGCCAGACGCTGACCCAATTGCCGCCGAGGGGCGATCCGTCCGCTCGCCGTTCGAGATAAGCGATGTGGCACGAGGCGAGTTGATCGGCCAGGATGAACGATTGCGGCTTGACCTCGACCGGGAGAAACGACCCGCTCAGGCACAGCGGCGCAATCGAGGAGGGTCCGGTATACAGATCCTCGTTGACGATCAAGCGCAGGCCGCCGCGGTCGCCGGGGACGACTTGCATGGAGAGCACGCGCGGGTAGCCGCGAGCGCCTTCCGACATCGAGAAACTGGAAACCAGAAATAAAGTCTGATCGGCGCCGTTGAACACCGGCACGCGGCCGCCGTTGCCGCAGGCGCCCGTGACCGGCATGACGCCGCTGAGCTCGCGCGAGAGAATCTGCTCGACCGCCATCACGCGGCGGTTCGAATCGAGACGCGCATCGGTTCTTTCGAGCGTCACCAGGCTGGTGCGCATCGCCATGAGCATGGTCACCGAAATGGCCGCGACCAGCGTGACCGCGATCATCAGCTCGATCAGCGTGAACCCGCGTTGAGAAGCGCGCTTCACAGATCCCCCACCTGCAACAGGCCGCGGCGGAAGCCTTCGAGCGTGAAGCTGTGGCGCGTGGGCGCCGCCGGCGATCCGGTGAGCCACCAGACTTCCAGCTCCACCCGATCGAGCACCCATCTGCCCGGCCCGGCGCCGGGCGCAGTCTCAAACGGGGTGACCATGGCGCGCCATCCCGCGGTAACGCCGCCGAGCTGCGCGGGATCGAAGCTGCCTTCGATCGGCACCTTGCGCTGAATGTGCTGATCCGCGAGCAATTCATCCATTTTCGACTTAGCCAGCAAGGTGGCCCGGTCGTAATCGGTGAGGCGCGCCGCGTTGCGCGTGGTCGCCGCGAGGGCGCCGAGTAATCCCGCCACGGCGATGCTCATGATGAGCGTCGCAACCAGAACTTCGAGCAGCGTGAATCCGTTTGGACGTTGCATGGTTCGCCGCTTCATTGTGATTCGACGTCTGAGCGAGCGACGCCCGTGATCGGGTCGAGGCTCACCATGCGGCGGCGTCCGCTCCGGTTCTCGATTTCGACGCCGATTTTCGGAACCGAGCCGCCGGGATAGACCAGAAAGCGGCGCGGCTCATCGGGCTCGCCGCCGGCGCGCGGCGCGACGGAGTCGATGCGGATGCCGTCGGGAAGCTCCAGGCGCCGGTCGAACTGGTCGTCGGCCGAACGTGCGGTGAGCGCGTTTTCCTTGGGCGCGATGCGAATCTCGACGGCCTGCTGGCGGCGGTCGGATCGATCGAGAGCGGTATCAAAGAAGGCGACCATCGCGTTCGAGCTCGAGCGCAGACGCAAAGAATCGATGCCCGATGCGATGGATGGGAACATGATGCCGGCCAGCAGGGCGATCAGAGTGACGACGACCAGCATCTCGACCAGCGTGATGCCGCGTTCGGAGCGAATAGCCTGAGCCGCAAATTGGCCCCGGCAATTCCGGCTGCGGCGCGCAACCCCGCCATTACCCCTGCCATCACTGGCAGGGCTTGACGATGTCGTTGAGCGGCAAGGGCCGAGCAAGCCCCGGCAGTCATGCCGGGGGTAGATCGTTAGTTTCCACGCAAACTCGAAATGGCGGGGTTGCGCGGACCTTACGGGCACCAATTCGCGACTAGTTGTTTTTCCAACTGACAATGTCGGCATTGTTCCCGTCTCCGCCCGGCTGGCCGTCGGCGCCTAGCGAGACAATATCGGGCTCATCGCCGTGCTCGCCCGGATATTTGTAGAGATACGGACGGCCCCAGGGATCGGTCGGGATGTCCTGGGGCAGATACGGGCCGGCCCATTGGTTGACGTTTTCCGGCTTCACGCGCAGCGCGTTGAGGCCCATATCCGTCGTGGGATAGGTCCCCGTATCGAGCTTGTATGCGCCGAGCGCCGTCATAAAAGAGTTGATCTGCGCGCGAGCCTGAACACGGCGCGCCGCGTCGGCTTTGCCGATCATCCGCGGCGCCACCAGCGCGGCGAACAGCGCGATGATGGTGACCACCACCAGCATTTCGATCAGCGTGATGCCTGCTTCGGATTTTCGTCTTTGGGAAATCATGATTTACACCGCCACATCGTTGATGCTTGTTATCGCCAGCATCAGGCTAAGAACTAGGGTACCCACCATCAGGCCGAGAACCAAAATGATCAACGGCTCGAACAAGGAAGTGAAGCGCCGGATGGAGCTGCGCGTTTCGGTATCGTAGATGTCCGCCATCCGGTTGAACATGGCATCCAGGTGCCCGGTTTCTTCGCCGACCGCGAGCAGGTGGCCGGCGAGCGGCGGAAATTCTCCCGCTCGCGTAAGCGGCGCCGCAAGGCCCTCGCCGCGCTTCACCCCTTGTGCGATTCCCTCGAGCGTGGACGAGATTTTCCGGTTGTTCAGAATTCCGCGCGAGATCGCGAGCGATTGCACCAGCGGAACGCTCGCCGAAATCAGCGTCGCCATGGCCCGCGCGAATCGCGCGGTTTCCGCTTTCCGCAGCGCGTCGCCGAGCAGGGGCAGGCGCAGGCGGAATCCGTCCCACCACAACCGTCCGGCAACCGTTCGGATGTAGCTTTGGAGCGCCACCAGGGCCGCGGCCAGCACCACCGCGGCGGGCAGCCAGTAGGCCTGAACCATCTTGCTCACTTCGAGCATCACCAGCGTCGGCGTCGGGATCTTCATGCGCGGATCGGAAAAAATCATCGCGAAACGCGGCACGACGAAATTCAGCAGCACGAAGATGGAGGCGATGCCGACGGTGGTCAACAGCGCGGGATAAATCATGGAGCTGACGATGTAGCCGCGCAGATCGTCGCGGGTGCGCTCGAACTCCGCCAGGCGTTCAAAGATGGTCGAGAGCGAGCCGGAGGCTTCGCCCGCGCGCACCATATTGATGTACAGCTCGGGAAAATGGGTGGGATGCGTGGCGAGACTGTCGGCCAGCGATTTCCCGCCTTTGAGAACGCGCAGAATGTCGAGCACCAGCGAGCGGAACGTTTTTCGATCGGTGAGTTCGGCCGTGATCGAAATGGCCCGGTCGAGCGGGATGCCGGCGTTGAGCAGCGTGGCGAGCTCCTGGGTAAAAAAGAGGACGTCTTTGCGGCGGCCGCGATGAAAGCTGGGCAGCGTGAGCTCGACTCCTTTTTTTTGTTCCAGGCTGATGTAGACGGGGGTTAATCCCTGGCGGAGAAGTTCGTGCGCGACGGACTTGTCGGTCTCGGCGGTGAGCGTTCCGGTGCGGATTTTTCCGTCGGAGGCTACGG
>DATHCE010000218.1:0-20914 GCA_035319685.1 Bryobacteraceae bacterium
CATTCAACCCACACGGGCGCCCCGACATCTGCAGCGCGATTACACCCAGACTCCCCTGAACATATATTGGGAAATGACCCAGGCGTGTGCCTTGGCGTGCCGGCATTGCCGCGCCACCGCAATGCCGGAGCCGAATCCGCAGGAGTTGAGCTTCGAGGATAGTATCGCGTTTCTGCGGCAGATCCCCGATTTCGGCGAACCCCTTCCACAACTAATACTTACGGGCGGCGATCCGCTCAACCGGCCGGATCTGTTTCTCCTGATCGACGAGGCCCGGCAATTAAACATCGGCGTTTCGATTACGCCGGCCGCCACGGCCGCGCTGACGCGCGAAGTTCTGGAGCGGCTGAAGTCGCACGGCGTTGACGCGCTGGGGCTAAGCCTGGATGGCTCGACCGCGGCGCGCCACGACTTGATTCGCGGCGTTCCGGGAACCTTCGAGCGGACCATCAACGCGATTCGCTGGGCGCAGGAATTGGAAATGCCCCTGCAAGTCAACACTCTGGTTTCGCAGGAAACCGCCGGCGACGTCCACACCATTTACGAGCTGCTCAAGAACTACGCGGTCACGCGCTGGAGCCTGTTCTTCCTGATTTCGGTCGGCCGCGGCTCGGTGCTCGAGCCGCTGACGCCGGCCGAAGGCGAGGAGTTGATGGGCTGGGTCTATCGCACGGCTCAGTCGGCTCCGTTCATTGTGGCCACCACCGAAGCGCCGTCCTATCGCCGGGTCGCGGTCGAGAAAATGCGCGCGGAGGGCATGACCGGCGAACAGATCAAGCGCAGCGCCGCGTATCGGGGTTTCGGGATTCGCGACGGAAACGGAATCATGTTCGTGTCCAATACCGGCGACATTTGCCCGGCGGGGTTCCTGCCGCTGGTGGCGGGCAACGTCCGCACGGATCGCGTGGTCGACGTGTATCGCGATTCGGATTTGTTCCAATCGCTGCATGACCCGACCAGGTTCGAGGGACGCTGCGGGATTTGCGAATTTCACGCGCTGTGCGGGGGCTCGCGCGCCCGGGCATACGCGGCCACGGGAGATCCCCTGGCGCCCGATCCATTCTGCGATTACGTGCCGCACTCTCACCAGAGATGATAATGACCGTCGCGCTCGGCCAGATCCACCGGCATCGAAAACAGGGCGCCCAGACGGGCCGCGGTGAGGATCTCCGGCTTGCGGCCGTCGGCGGCGACCCTTCCGTGCGACATCAGAATCACCCGCTCGATTTCCGGAATGATGTCGGCGAGATGATGCGTCACCAGCACGATTGCCGTGCCCGCTCGCGCGAGTTTTCGCATCGCCTGATGCAGCTCGTTTTGCGCGAACAGGTCCAGCGAAGTGCTCGGTTCGTCGAACAGCAGGGCGTGCGGCTCATGCACCAGCGCCCGGGCCAGAAGCACGCGGCGCGCCTCGCCCGAAGACATCTCCGAAGTGGGACGATCGGCCAGATGCGCAATCTCCAGGCGCTCGAGCGCGCGGGCCGTCTTCCCGCGCATTTCCCCGGTCACGTGCTGGTGCGCGAAAATCCCCACGCTGCTGAAGAACGCCGACAGCACCACCTCGCGGCCGGTCAACTCGCGCGTGAAGGTGTTCATCAGATCGTTCGAAACGATGCCGAGCAGCGATCGCAACTCGAAAATGTTCCAAGTTTCGCGCCCCAGAATCCGGATGGACGAGCCCGGACGGATGACCGGGTAACATTCGCGCGTGATGGTTTTAATCAGCGTCGATTTTCCGCAGCCGTTGGGACCGAGGATCGCGACGTGCTCGCCCAACCCGATGCGCAAGGTCAGCCGGTCCAGCGCGAGTTTGGCGCCGCGGTATATGGAAACCTCTATAAGATCGATCAGCGCAGGCAAAGACATGCGGGTGAATTTCTGATTTTAGCGGACCCGTCGCGTGGCCGAGAGAAAACTTTGGGCGACAGATGCAACTGACCATTAAAAGCCGGGTACGGCTCGGATTCCTTCTGGGGCTGGCCGCTGTCTTTGCGATGTCGCTTTTCGCCCTGTGGAGCACGCTGCGCTGGCGCGAGGACGTCGACTGGATCGCGCGCAGCAAAGACGTGATCAGCAGGCTCGACCGGGTGCTCGAATACGTGGAGGATTCCGAAACCGGCCAGCGCGGCTTTCTGCTGACCGGGAAGGACGCCTATCTGGAGGATTACCGGCGCGGCCTCGAAGGGACCCGGAGCAATCTCGACGGTCTGATGCTGTTGAGCGCGGACAATAGCGACGAGCAGCGCTCGCTCGGCCAGGTGAGGCAGGAGCTGGCGGTGAAGTTCAACGAGCTCGCGATCGCCATCGACTTGCGCCAGCGGGAGGGCCTGGAAGCGGCGCAAAAGGCGGTCATGTCCGAACGCGGCAAGGAGGCGATGGACCGGATCCGGAAAACCGTCGGAGGGATGCAGGAGCGCGAGTACGACCTTCTGGCCAAACGGCTCCAGTCGCAGCAGGAGGTGTCGCGGATCGCGCAATGGTGTGTCGCCCTCGGCGGCGCCCTCGCGCTGCTGCTCGGCTGGCTGGCGCTGGGAAGCGTGGAACGGTCGCTCAGCTCGCGGGATCGCGCGCACGCGCTGCTCGAAAAATCCGAACATCAGCTTCGCGACCAGGCGCGGCTGTTGGAAATTCGCAACGCCGAAGTCCAGCGGGCCACCGAGCTCAAAAGCGAATTCCTGGCCAACATGAGCCACGAAATGCGCACGCCTCTGACCACTGTGCTCGGGTTCAGCGAAGTGTTGAGCGAGGAACTGGAGGGTCCGCTCAACGAAAAGCAAAAACACTTCGCCGAGCTGATCCATCGCGATGCGATGCACCTGTTGAATCTGGTGAACGATATTCTGGACCTGAGCAAAATCGAGGCGGGACGTCTGGAATTGGAGCGCGAGACTTTCGAAGTGGTCCCGGCCGTCGAGGAAGTGCTGTCGTCGATCCGGCCGCGCGGGTCGAGCAAGTCCATCGATATCGCGTGGCAGGCGCCGCCGGCGCTGGCGCTCGAAGCCGATCGCGTTCGTTTCAAACAGGTGATGTACAACCTGCTGACCAACGCCGTCAAATTCACGCCCGCGGGCGGGCATGTTCGGATCGGGGCGGCGCCGAAGGACAGCTTCGTCGAAATTTCCGTCGCCGATACCGGCGTGGGAATCCCCAAGGAGCAACAAACCGCTATTTTCGACCCGTTCTATCAGGCCGCGCACAGCAAGCTGGTCCATGAGGGAACCGGGCTCGGCCTGGCCATTACCAAACGGCTGGTGGAGCAGCACGGTGGACGCCTTTGGCTCGAAAGCGACCCGGGCAAGGGCAGTCTGTTCACGTTTACGCTACCGCGCGCGGCCGAGACCCCAGCGCCGGTGGCTGCGATAACGTAATCCCAGAAATCAAACCATATAATCCCAGAAATCAAACCATGAAGGATCGAGAATTCAGGCCCGTTCGTCAATGGCCGGAGCCTGTTTCGTATTAGAACATGTTCATCTGAACGCGTTCGAACGTGAACAGGCTTTCATTTCCTGGCGAATTTTATGCGATAAGATCGGGAATGACCGCGCCCTTGAAACCCACCGTGTTCCGGCACGTCAACCGGAACGGGAAGGAGTGCGGCCGTGGCACAGGCGAGCCAGCCGGGGAGCAAACAGCGCCGGAGCGGATTCAACGGCCAGACGATCGTCGGCGAGCTGATCCGCAACATGGAACTGGGCCAGTTCGAAATGGCCTACACCGTTCTTCTGCCCTGCGTGTTCAGCGTGTATCTGAACCCGCAGGACCACGCGCGGCTGAATGGCGTGTTCGATCTGATCGCCGACGATGCGCGGCGCGCCCTCAGGCAGCGCGTCGCGGACCTGAACCAGAAGCCCGCGAGCATAACGCGATGGCGCCCGGCGAAGGCCGCACGTGAATACCGCATCGCGGCGCGCGACTGGATCGTCGAGTTTTTCGCCGACGAGGAAGTTCCCGAGGGCGACGTCGAAATTCATTCGCAGCTCAACGAGACCGAACAGCCCGGCTTTCGCGGCGTCAAGACCACGCTGACCGATCGCGAGCCGTCGGTCACCGCGCAGCGCCGCGAGACCCGCAAATCGGCCGATCGGGTCTACGCCGAATTGAGCTACGAAGACGACACCGGCCCGCAGTCTTACCTGATGACGCAGAACGAAGTGCGCGTCGGCCGCGGCGGCGCCGATCAGCCGATGGATGTGGCGCTGTACGCGAGCGATGAGGTGTCGCGCGAACACGTGGTCCTGCGCCGCGACCCGGCCACCGGCGCATTTCTCATCGCCGATCGCAGCACCAACGGAACCTGGCTCGACGGGCGCCGCCTGAAAAAAGATCTCGAAGAAATATTACCCGCGCGCGCGGAAATCAAAGTTGCGGGAGTGATCACGTTGATCTTCGAGGCGCGGCCATGAGATTCGCCTACGACGCTCACATCCCGTTCGTGATCGTGTTTCTGGCGTTCACCCTCGCGATGGTTCTTCTCGCCCGGAAGGGGGACCGATGAAGACCGCGGCGATGTGGCGGGCCGGCGTCGCCAGCGATCCGGGACTGGAGCGCGACAACAACGAAGATCGCGTGTTCGTCGACGAGGCCGCGGGAATTTTTCTGGTGGTGGACGGCGTCGGCGGGCAGGCGGCCGGGGAAAAAGCCGCCGACGTCGCGGTGGAGGTGATCTCGGATTATCTGGCGCGCTCCGGCGGCGAGCCGGAACAATGCGTGCGCGCATCGATCACCGCGGCGAATAACGAAATTTACAGGTTGTCCCAATTGAATGAAGCCTGGCGGGGAATGGCCTGCGTGCTGACGCTCGCGCTCGCCCGCGAGGATCGCGTCACGGTGGGCCACGTCGGCGATTCGCGGCTGTACCTGGCCTGGGACGGCAAGCTTCGCAAGCTTACCTCCGATCACTCTCCGATCGGCGAGCGCGAAGATCAGGGCGAGTTGACCGAGTTCGAAGCGATGCGCCATCCGCGCCGCAACCAGGTGTTTCGCGACGTCGGCTCGAAGGCTCGCGAAGCCTCCGACGAAGATTTCATCGAGGTGCGGAGCTTTCCGTTGCATCCCGACGCGGCGCTGCTTTTGTGCAGCGACGGATTGAGCGATACGGTCCCTTCGTCCGAGATCAGCGCGATCGTTGAAAGCTACGACGGCGATCCGGAAACGGTTTCGATGCGGCTGATCGACGCCGCCAATCGGGCGGGAGGAAAGGACAATATCAGCGTCGTGTTCGTCGCCGGGCCGGAGTTCACCAGATCGCGGGCCCGCCATGCGATCACGCGCGTGCGCCGGCATTCGCGGTGGCGTATTTTCCTCAGCCGCGCGTTGTGGATGGCGATCGGCGTCGTGGCGGGCATCGCCTTGTGGAACGCGCTGCCGCGATTCCTGCCTGGTCGAGCCACATGGAATCGGGCCACATGGAATCGGGCCAACTGGAATCGGGCCAACTTGAATCGGACCAACTTGAATCGAACGGAGGCTTCGATCCTGGTGAGCGCGGGCGATCCGCAGGCGATCGCGAAGGCGATGAACTCGGCGCACTCCGGCGACACCATCGAGGTCGCCCCGGGAGAATTTTTCGGACCCATCGAGTTCAAAGACGGCGTGAATCTCATCAGCGAAAAACCCGGCGCGACCATTGTGCGCGCCGATCCGGCCGCGGTCGCCGATGCCGGCATCGCCATCGCCGCGCGAGGAGTTCATAAAGGACGCATCAGCGGATTCCGCATATTGGGCGATGAGAAATCGGCGCTGGCGACGGGCTTGTTGCTCGACCATTCGGCGATCGAGGTGGACGACGCCGAGATCACCGGAGCCGCCAATTGCGGCGTCCGCATCGAAGGATCGCCGGCCGGCTCCCTGCAAAGCGTTCTGCGCGCGAATTTCATTCACGACAACGCCGGATGCGGCGTCTGGATCGGCGGCGAAAGCGCGCCGCGCCTGGCGGGCAATCGCATCTCTCAAAACGGCGCCGCATCGTCTTTGGGGGACGCGCGACCGGGCGTCGAGGTGCATCCGCCCGCGGCGCCGTCGATCGATAACAACATGATTACGGGAAACGGCGCGCCCGATTTCGGGCCCGTGCCGGCCCCGGTCGCGGACGATTTTCGCCGCCGGAACGTGATGGAGTAGCCCGTGGTCCAGCTCAAGCAGTTCGATAAATATCAGATCCTCCGCAAGCTGGGGCGCAGCATGACCGATGTGTATCTGGCTTTCGATCCGGCCGCGAATCGCCGCGTCGTGCTGAAACTGGTGGAGCAGGCGCGGGACGAATTCACGCAGATCGTCATCGAAGCCGAGCGCCGCGGCGCACAGATTCAAAGGCAACTGCACGAGATCGATCCGCGCATTCTCGAAATCTACGATTTCGGCGAATCGAACGGCTGCTTCTTCGTCGCCATGGAGCATTTCGAGGGACGCGACATCGCGCAGATCCTGCAAACCGAGCGCCGCCTCACGCCGCAGCGCGCCGCGCGCTACGCCATCGAAGTGTTGAACCAGCTCGACCGCCTGCACTCGTTTGTTTCCGACGTCGATGGCCGCAGCCGCGCCGTGGTGCACGGCGACATCAAGCCGTCGAACATTCAGATCGGCGCGGGCGATCGTTTGCGGCTGCTGGATTTCGGCATCGCCAAGATGATCACGTCGACGCGCAACCTGACGCGGCACAATCTCGGCAGCCCGACGTATTGCTCGCCGGAGCGATTGGCGAACGGCCAGGTGGACGCGCAGGCCGACCTGTGGGCGCTCGGCGTCAGCCTGTATGAAATGGTCGCGGGATCGCTGCCCTATCAGGCGCAGAGCACCCGGCGCCTGGAAAATCTGATTCGTTCGCGAAAGCCGCCGCGCGCGCTGCCGGCGGATTGTCCGGCGCGGCTGCGTGCGATTCTCGCCAAGGCGCTGGCCGCCGATATCGGCCGCCGCTATCCGTCGGCAAGCGCGTTTGAAACAGATTTGCGCGCTTTCGTCGAAAGTCGCGCGACCATCGCCGAGAACCAGGTTCAACCATCCTGGGACGCGAACGAGACGATTCAGAAAGCGCCGCCGGGAGCGGCGACCAGGAGGCAGCGCCTGATGGATCACATCAGCGATGCGCGTCTGGCCGTTCCCGCGCTGCGCCGAAGGTTCGCAAATGAGGTTTGGTCGATCGGCGCGGGCGTGCTGCTCGGGCTGTTTCTGGTCGCGCCGCTCAGTTATTCTTACAACGTCCATCGCGCCAGCCGATCGATTCTCGCCGCCGACTTTACCCGTCTGAATGCAGCCGCGATCACAGCAGATTGGAATCTCTTTAAGAAGCTCGAACGTGAGAACAATTTTCTCGGCGGCTTTTCTCCCATGACCGGCGTCGCCGGGACGCTTCACGCCAAATTGATGGCCGCAGCCGATGCGGTGATCGAGCATTATCGCAACAGCTCGGATTCCTCGCTCGCCGATTTCGATTGGACCAAGGCGCGACTGTGCCTTTCCTACGCCCGGCAACTGGACGGGAACGATCGCGAGGCGCATGGCAAGCTCGCGCTGTGCGACGGGTATCTCAACCTGATCGAAAATCCGCAACTGCCGAAAGCGGATTTGAGTGAGACGGATTTCGCGATCGCGGCTGCCGATCTGCCGCGCTCGCCCGATCCGCACCTGGGGCTTGCGCGGCTTTACACGTACGCGTTTCGCAACGCCGGGAAGGCCAAAAGTGAGTTCACCGAAGCCGAACGCCGCGGTTTCCGCGCCGGTCCGCGCGAGTTGAAACAGGAAGCCGATGCTTACCTGTTTCGCGCCGAGTGGGAATTGCGCCAAGCCCAGCGCGAAACCGCATCATCGAAGACCACGCCGTCGAAAACCCCCTCCTCAAGAAAAGATGAGACCCGATGGCTGCGTCAGGCGTCCAACGATCTCGATCGCGCGCGCGGAATTTATGAGCCGATCGTCGGATTCGCCGACGTCAGCGACGCGCTCGATCAGCTCTATGAGGATCGCGGATCTGCGGACCAGCTTCGCGCGCAGCTCGATCCGCCCCCGCAACCCAAGCCCAAACCGAAGCGCCCGGCGCGGCGCCGCACCATGGCGAGTGTGATTCATGCAGGTCACTAAAAGCTGGGAACGAAATCTCCATGTGAATCTGGCGGAGGAGGCTGCACCCGCCGAGCGGCGCCGGGAATTTTTCTGGATGCTCGGCGCGACGTTCCTGGTCGCATGCGCGCTCGCGATGGCCGGAATCGCGAAGATGCAGGAATTGCCCGGCGCGGCGGCGCGTCTCGATCGCGGCGAGCTGCTCAACATCAACACCGCTAGCGGCGCGGACGATTTGCTCCCATTTCTCGCCGCGATCGCCAAACCCGACGATCGCCAGCGCGCCGCGGAAAAAATTCTGGCGTACCGGGAAACGCATCCGCCCTTTGAGAACGACGGCGCGCTCGCGCGCTTGCGCCTCGGCGTCCCGATCGCGAAATTGAAGCCCCTGCTGATCGTCCGCACGCCGCGTGACGTTTATGTTCAATACGCGCTCTGGTGCGCCATCTATTTCGCATCTTTCTGGGCGGTTCATCTGGTCTGGCGATGGCGCCGGTTTCGCGGCGACGCGATGATACTTCCCGCGCTCCATCTGCTGACCGGAATCGGGCTGGTGCTCGCCGTCAGCCTGCGCGATCCGCTGCGCGACACGCTTGAATTTCGAAAATTCGCCTGGGGCGCGGCGCTCGGATGCGCGTTGCTGTTGCTTCCGCTGCTGCGCTTGTTTCACTACGAGAATTTCGCGCAATGGACCTACACGCCGTTGCTCGCCGCGTTCGCGCTGCTGGTCCTGTTAATGTTGCGCGGCAGCGGTCCCACCGGCAGCGATGCGCACGTGAACCTGGGACCATTTCAGCCCGTCGAGATCATCAAAATTCTGATCGTCCTGTTCCTCGCCGGATATTTTTCGCGCAAGTGGGGATGGCTGCGCGAGGTGCACGTCCGAAAAATCAAATTTCTTTCGATTCCCCGGCCCGCGCACGTCCTCCCGGTTATGATCGGCGTCAGCGGCGCGCTGCTGCTGTTCTTCGTGTTAAAGGATCTGGGACCCGCGCTGGTCATCGGGTTCCTGTTTCTGATCCTGTTCGCGATCGCGCGCAATCGCGGCGGGCTCGCGCTGATCGGCATCGCGGCGCTCGTCGCGGGCGTCGCCATCGGCTATCACTACGGCCAGCCGAAGACCGTCGTCGACCGTGTTTCGATGTGGCTGTCTCCTTGGGACAACAATGTGCGCGGCGGCGATCAGCTGGCGCACTCCCTGTGGGCCTTCTCGACCGGCGGCGCGTGGGGATCGGGGCCCGGTTGGGGCGACCCGTCGATGATTCCCGCCGGCCATACGGATTTAGTGTTGCCCGCGGTGGGCGAGGAATGGGGCTGGGCCGGCGTGGCCGCCATCGGCCTGTTATTTTTTCTTCTGCTCCAGCGCGCGTTTCGCATCGCCCTGCGCGCGCCCGACGAGTTCGCCATGTTTCTCGCGCTCGGCCTGGGCACGCTGATCGGGCTCGAAATGCTGCTCATCTCCGGCGGAGTGCTCGGCGCGATTCCGCTGTCCGGCGTGGTGTCGCCATTTCTGAGCTCGGGCAATACGGCGATGCTGTCGAATTTTCTCATCTTCGCGATCCTCGCCGGCATATCCAATCAGCCCCGGCCGCGCGACGGCATGGTTCCGCATTTCCGCAAGCCGGTGCGCGCCGTAGCGCTCGCGATGGCCGCCGCCGCTGTGATTCTGGTATCGCGCGCCGCCTATTATCAGATCCTTCACGATCAGGAATTTCTCGTTCGCGACGCGATGGTATTTCAGGAGGACGGCGTGAAGCGCCCGCAGTTCAACCCTCGGTTGAGCTCGCTCGCGCGCGAAATTCCGCGTGGCTCCATTTACGATCGCGACGGGGTCCCCATCGCCACCAGCAGTTGGGACGAACTCGAAAAGCATCGCGCCGATTACGAGAAACTCGGCGTGTCCATCGATGCTGCATGTTCGCGCCTTGAAAATCGTCATTACCCGTTCGGCCGAGCGACGGTCCATCTGGTCGGCGATTTTCGGACGGCCGAAAATTTTCACGCCTCGAACACTTCCCTGATCGAGCACGACTTCAATGCCCGATTGCAAGGCTATAAGGACCTGCACGAGCTCGGCGCGCTGGTGCGCTATCGCCACCAACCGGCGAATCCGAAAATCACCGCACTGTTCGCGAAGGACCGCAGCGTGCGGACCTCCGTCGATATCCGCCTTCAGATGCGCGTCGGAGACCTGATGCGCCGGCGTCTCGAACCGGCGGGAAAGAGCGGCGCCGCCGTCGTGATGGATCCGAAATCGGGCGACGTGCTGGCGCTGGTGAGCTTTCCCGAACCGGCTTCGCCCTCGACTCCCGATCAGCTTCTCGACCGCGCCCGATACGGCCAGTATCCGCCCGGCTCAACGTTTAAATTGGTCACCGCGATGGCTGCGCTGCGGCTCGATCCGGCGCTGGCACAAAGAAGTTATCGCTGCGTTCGACTGAAGGACGGCCGCGCCGGCGCGATCGTCGAGGGATGGCGCAAGCCGATTCGTGACGATGCCGGCGACCCTCCGCACGGATCGCTGACCATGGCGCAGGCGCTTACGGTTTCCTGCAACGCGTATTTCGCGCAGCTCGGTACTTATGACGTCGGCGCGGAGGTCCTGCGCGACACCGCCGCTCTGCTCGACATCCCGGCCGGCGATCTCGATGAGATCAGGAAGATGATGCCCTTTGCATCCTACGGCCAGGGTCCCGTGCTGGTGACGCCGTTCAAAATGGCGCGCGTCGCGGCAACCATCGCCAACGCCGGGTCGATGCCCGAAGGCCGATGGATTCTGGGTGATGCAAACCCGCGCGCCCATGCGCCGCGCCCGATCCTGGCGCCGGAATCGTCGGCGTTTCTCGCCGACGCCATGCGATCCGTCGTCACCACCGGCACGGGACGCCGCGCCATGGCGGGTTTGAACTTGAGCGTGGCCGGCAAGACCGGAACCGCCCAGCTCGATCAGGGCGCGCCGCACTCCTGGTTCGCCGGCTTTGCTCCTTATGCGAGCGACCGGCAGATCGCCTTTGCGGTGGTGGTCGAGCACGGCGGATACGGCGCTCAATTCGCGGCTCCGTTAGCCCGCGACATCATCGAAGCCGCGCGCGATCTCGACATTATCAGGTGACCCCATGTCTATTTCCGATCAAATTGAGAAACTTGGCCGCGCGCTTTTCGAGCGTCCTTTCAGCACGTCCAGGCTCAGCGAAGAGGCCCCGGAAATCGCCGAAATTCGCCTGGCTGTGCTCGATACGGTGAAAACCGCCAGCCATCGCGCCGGTTCCGTTCGCGTGTTTCCCTTCGAAACGGTCCGCATCCTGCTGCGCGGCATTCCGAAGGAACAATCGGCGGCCTTTGAGAGCGGGGTTCTGGCCGAATTTCTCGACGCCGATCTGCGGGAAGCGCTCGCGCGGTCGAGCATTCGTTTTTCCGAAAATCTCCGCATCGAGTTGCGAACCACGCCCGAACTCCCCGTCACCGGCGAACAATGGATCGTCGTGGAGATAAGCAAGGCCGATCGCGAAAAAGCCCCCGAGCAAGAATCCGCGCGGGCGCGGCGCGCCGCAAGAATCGCCGTCGTCGAGGGCGCCGCCAATGTGCCCGAGCTTCCCTTGACCAAGGCGCGGATCAACATCGGCCGCAGCACCAACGTCTATCGTTCCGAAGGCCCTTCGCGCAAAAACGATCTCGCCTTTGTCGAGGACAATGAAATCAATCGAACCGTTTCGCGCGAACACGCGCACATCCGCGTGGACAAGGCTTCCGGCGAGCATCGCCTGTACAACGACCGTTGGTACAAACCCGCCGCCAATTGCGGATTGTGGATCCTGCGCGACGGTCTCAGCCAGCCCGTCCATCGCGGCGAACGCGGCGTGGCGCTGAAGTCCGGCGACGAGATCCATCTCGGACGCGCCGTCGTGAAATTCCTGCGCTAGTACGGGTCCTGACGCTCGAAAATCTTCCGCGGATTTTCCACCAGCATCGTATGCAAATGCTGATCGGTAACGCCCTTCTGCTTCAAGGCCGGAATGACGTCATTATGAATGTTCAGATAATGCCAACGCGGCAGGACCGCGGCCAGCGGGCGCTCCGGCAGCCAGTGATTGAAGCACGCCGCGTCATGCGACAGCACCATCTGTCCGGCGTGCCCCCGCGCGCACATCTCCGCGACCGTATTTACCCGATCTTCGAACGAAAGGATGGTGTCGATTCCAAAGCGGTCCATTCCTAAATAGGACCCGTTGGCGATCAGCTCCTCCAGATAATCGAGCTCGGTGGTATCGCCCGAGTGCCCGATCACCACACGCGACAGATCCACTCCCTCTTCTCGAAACACCCTCTGCTGATCGAGCCCCACGCGTTTGCGGGCATGCGTGTGCGTCGAGACGGGAACGCCGGTCTGGCGGTGGGCCATCGCCGTGGCCCGAAGGGTCCGTTCCACGTCTTTCGTCAATCCAGGCGCGTCGGTGGCGCATTTGAGAATGCCTGCCCGGACGCCGGTTTCGGCAATTACCCGGGTAATGTCGCGCACGAACATTTCGGCGATAATTTCCGGTCCGCCCAGCACGGTCCCGGGTCCTCGAAAGTGAAAATAAAAGGGCAGATCGCAGTAAGTGTAGATGCCGGTGGCCACGATGATGCGCAGCGGGGTCCGGCTGGCAATGCGCTGAATCCGCGGGATATAACGTCCCAATCCGAGCACGGTCAAATCGACGATTGTGTCCACTCCGCGCGAGTTCAGCTCGTTCATCCGGGCAATCGCATCGGCAATGCGCTGTTCTTCATCGCCCCATTCTTCCGGATAGTTGTTCTGAATGTCGGCATCGAGCACGAAAACGTGTTCGTGCATCAGCGTGACCCCGAGATCGGCCGGGTCGATCGGCCCTTGGACCGTTTGCACTTGTGCCATTCGAGTATTGAACCTCAAATTCGCCCCCAGCGTAAGGGGATACTGGAAAAATTCCGGAATTTCAGCAACACCTCTGTTTGGTGGTGGATATGGATAAGTAACGAGATGTAAAGGCCGTTGACACGCGCTGAAGGTGCTACTAGACTGGTGAAGGTGTATCAGCGCGAGAGAAGTGTATCAGCGTTCCGCACACCCAAAAGTCAAGGAGCTGCTTCCATGAAGAAATTGCTGCAAGTTCCCGCCACTCTAGCAGTGGGAGCTTTCATCATGTTATCCGGTACGGTTTTTGCCGCCGACACGGCGAAGACACCGACTTTCACCAAAGACATCGCTCCCATTTTCCAGAGCAAATGCGAGGATTGTCACCGTAAAGGCGGTATGGCGCCGATGTCGCTGACTACCTACCAGGATGCGCGTCCCTGGGCAAAGTCAATCAAGTCGCGCGTATTGGCGCGTCAGATGCCTCCGTGGTTCATGGATAAGACCGTCGGCATCCAGCATTTCAAGAACGACGCGTCCTTGTCGGATGAGCAGATTGCGACGATCGTGAAGTGGGTAGATTCGGGATCCGCGCAGGGCGACCTGAAGGACATGCCTGCCGCGAAGACCTACAGCGATGACAACAAGTGGCTGCTGGCCGACAAGTTCGGGCCTCCGGATTTAGTGATCAAGTCGGATGCCTACACGATGCCCGCCCACGGACAGGATGTGTGGTTCAGGCCATATACCGATATCAACATCACCGAGCCCCGCTGGGCGCGCGCGGTTGAAATCCGCCCGTCGACCCCGGCTGGGCGCCGCATCATGCATCACGCGCTGGCGCGGCTGGTGCAGGATGAAACGCCAGAGACCCTCGGCAATCTGAAATTGGCCGCGACCGCAGGCGGCAATGCTGCGGCCCTCGACGACACTGGCGGAGGCGGTGGAGCTGCCGCGGGATTGCTGATGGAATGGGCCGTCGGCAAGAATTATGACATTTACAAAGAGAACAGCGGCAAACTGATCCTGCCGGGATCGAAAATCTGGTGGGAACTGCACATCCACGCGGTGGGTGAAGAGATCCGCGATCACGTCGAGTTGGGCGTGTATCTGTATCCGAAGGGCCAGGAACCCCACTATCGGACCCGCCTGATGGCCTTCGGATCCTTCCCGCGCGGCCAGAGCATCGATATTGCGCCAAATTCGACCGCGGAAACCTCGGCATTTCACGTTCTGCCGGCGGCGGCGCGCCTGGATAACTTCCAGCCCCACATGCACCTGCGTGGCAAGGCTATGTCGATGGAGGCGATCCTGCCCGACGGCACAACGCAGATGTTGAGCTACGTCAACAACTTCAACTTCAATTGGATGACCAATTACATCTACGCCGACGATGCAGCTCCGGTGCTGCCCAAAGGCACCATCCTGCATATCCAGGCGTGGTATGACAATACGGCGAACAATCCTAACAACCCTGATCCGAATCAGTGGGTTGGATATGGCGACCGCACCGTCGACGAGATGGGCCATGCCTGGGTAAACGTCACATACATGAGCGACGAAGAGTACAATCAATGGGCCGCGCAGCATAAACCAAAGCGGGCGCGATTCGGTCCGTCGTCGCAACAGTAGAGCCTTCCAAGGAAAAAGCGAGGATTGGCAGACCATGCCGATCCTCGCTTTTTGTTCTTTACAGGAGCTTTGGTAATTTTAGGTAAGAATGCACGGCGCGGCCGGTGATCAAGTTGATTTCCGCCGGCGCGGGTGGGTAAACTTCATTAGGAGATTCTCGAAAAATGCAGTCGAAGTATAAATATGCGGGTATGTGCGCGGCTATTGTCCTGGCAGGTTGGGCGCTGAGAAGTCCCGCGGAACAGTTGCCGCTCGAGCCCGCCCACGAAAGCGGGCAAAGCATCACTGGCGCGTTTGAAGGATGGTTTTCGAATCCGGACGGAAGTTACAGCTTGCTGATGGGCTATTATAACCGGAATCAGAAGCAGGACCTGGACATTCCCGTTGGTCCGAACAACCGGATCGAACCCGGAGGGCCCGACCAGGGCCAGCCGACGCATTTCCTTGCGGGCCGCCAATGGGGTATATTCACCATCCACGAGCCGAAGGATTTCAACGGCAAGCGCCTCACCTGGACCATCGTCGCCAACGGCAAAACGACCCAGATTCCCCTCGATGTCGACACGTTGTGGGAAGTTTCCCCCTTTATCGAGGCCAGCGGCAATACGCCTCCTTATATTGGATTTTCTGAAAACGGACCCTTCGTCAACGGCCCGACCGGAACGTCGGAGTCTGTGACCGCCACGACGGGCACTCCGCTTCCGCTGACGGTTTGGGTCGCCGACGACGCCAAACTGCCTGCCGGATCGCCCAAACCGCGAACACCCGCTGTTAGCGTCACCTTCACGATGTATCGCGGCCCGGCCAGCGTGACTTTTTCGGCGGCCCGGCCAAAAGTCGAAGAGGTCAAGTTCAAAGGGCCGGAAGGTACCGTATTCACCGGCAAGGCGACCACCGAGGCGACGTTCAGCGAGCCCGGCGACTATACGTTGAACGTCCAGGGTAATGACTGGTCGGGTGAAGGCGGCCGCGGGTTCCAGTGCTGCTGGTCCAACGCCAAGGTGAAGGTCTCCGTCAGCGGCATGCCGGTACACACCGGCGGCGCACAATAACAACCGTCAAGATAAGGCCCGCTTCGCAATGATGCGCCGGGGCATGCGCGGCACAGGATTTCGACGCGGGCTCGCTAATTTGTACACCGCCACAAACCTGAACCGTGTGTGCCATCTGGTACATTCCAAAATAGTGAGGCTGTTGTTCGCACTGCTGTTGCCGGGTATCGCGCAGGCGACGTGCGCCATTGCCGTCTGGACGCCGGAGAAAATCGTTCTGGGCGCGGACAGCATGGAACGCGTCATCAACCCGGAAAATAACGGAGGCGCCGTCAACCAGTGCAAGATCCAGCAGGCCGGAAACTATTACGTGATGGTTTCGGGAATCACGAGTCACCGGCGAACCGGATTTGATACGTTCGCAATCATCGCGGCGAGCATCCGCCAATCGGATTCCGTCTTCGAGGCCGCCGACCTGGCGATGAACGAGGTCGAGCGTGGATTCATGAACGTCCTGGTTTCCGCGAAAGATACCGATGGGCGCTATATCGCGAACCTCGAACTCAACTCCCCGACGTTCGCGATCGCGGGTTTCGAGCGGGGAAGGCCGCAAATGGTGTATTGCTCCTTCGACAAGATTCGAGGACGGTGGACCTGGACTCGCGACGATTACCCGAATGCGCGCCAGGGCGGTATCGCGTACGCCTATTTGTGCGGGCAGCGCGGCATCAATTTTTACAAGCGCGGCCACCCGAACTGGCGGCGCGAAGATCCGGTGAGAACCGTTGCGGGAATGATCGCGGCCGAGGCCCGTTCGGTTCCGCGAGAAGTCGGCGGGCCGCTGGCTCTGGTGATTCTCGATCGCGGGGGCGCGCATTGGCGCAGCGGCGGGGTCTGCGGGTCGCCGGACCGCTAGCGGCTACTCGAAGATCGCGTCCACGGCGATGGTCGCCCCTAGCTCGAAAAACAAAAAGACTTGCTGGCCGCTCCGGCGCGTGACGCTGTTCCTCAAACGTCATTAGCCGCGTCGTGGTGGTAGCCACGAGCGTCCCTTCGTCTCCGATTCTGCCTGGACCCGCCGGACTATAAGCCGGTTTCTGTCCCTTCCTTGCTCGAAAGGGGGCAGTCATTCCTCTTGGCCGGAGATTACTCCCCGGCTCTTGCGACCTACCCGGGACTTAGAACACGGAGCGGGCCGCTCCTCGTCCCCTATTTGGTCTTGCTCCGCATGGGGTTTGCCCTGCCGGCGTCCGTTACCGGAGCCGCGGTGCGCTCTTACCGCACCTTTTCACCCTTACCCGCCACCTACATGGCGGGCGGTATTGTTTTCTGTGGCACTATCCGTAAAACTCGCTTTGAGCGAGTCCCCCCGGCCGTTAGCCGGCATGTTGCCCTATGGAGACCGGACTTTCCTCCCCGAAAAACGGGGCGACTGCCCGTCCGGCAGGTCCGACTCCATTATGGTGACATCCGGGCGTCCCGGGCAAGAGGATTATGGCGAGGGCCAAAGGAAATTTTTGAAACGTCAGATACAAGTGGCGTATCTACAAGCAGTTGGTGTATTCTGTTACCACAGACCCGCAGAAGGGGTTTGCAGAGGTTTTGTGGATCCGCAGTGCAGATTTTCGCGAAGCGGAACTGAAGAGATTCGGCGTATGCCCGACTCTGAGTTAGCAATACAGCCGGCCAGGGTTCGGTAGTATGTCCGGAAAAGCAAGTGCGGCGTTCCAGGGGTTTTGACGCCGGGCCAAATCTTTAAACAGTTTTTTCTTGGAATGTTTGTAGTGCAGGAGGGTCACACAAATGTTGAAAAGATGCGCCGGATTGCTTTTTGTCCTGCCGCTGATCGCCGTCGGTGTTTCCGCACAGGGGCTGGATACCAAGGCGTCCCCGAACGATTGGGAAGAAATCAATTTCGAATTCAACTCGTCGGTTCTGGTGGATGGATTTCCGAGCCTCCTGCGTCTGGCGGAGCTGTTGCAGAAAAATCCAGGCTACAAGGTTCTGGTCGAAGGTCACACGGATACGCTCGGGAGCGCTCCCTACAACGATAAACTCGGCCTCGCCCGCGCCAACACGGTTCGCGACTTCCTGGTGAAGTATGGCGCGCGTCCCAGCCAGATCGACGTCTCCACGCGCGGCAAAGTCGATCCGAAGTATCCGGGTCAGAAGCCGGTGTACACGAAGACGGATGAGGCGCGATGGATGAACCGCCGCGTCGTTCTCACCGTGACGGACGATCAGGGCCGCACGGTCAGCGCCGCCGGCGTGGGGGAAGCCATCCGCGCGATTGAGCCGGCCAAGCCCGCCATGGCGGACTGCTGCAGCGAGGTGCTCAAGCGCCTCGACAAGCTCGACGATATCGCGCGGTTGTTGCAAAACCTGGCTGATCAGAATGCGGATTTGAAGCGCCAGCTCGACGCGTTGAAGCAGTCGCAACAGGTGCTCGAATCGAAGGTGAACCAGCCCGCCCCGCCGCCTCCAGCGCCCGCCCCGGTGCCCGAACCGAAGAAGGAACCGAAGTTCTCGCTGCTCGGTGCGAACGTCGGAATGGATCAGAGCGGCGATTTGACCGCCACCGCCAAGGGGCGCTTCTTCGGGCCGTTTGGCGAGCACTATGCGGTCCAGTCCGAGGGCGAATACCTGTATTTCAAATCGGACCGGGAAGCGCAGTTCGATCTGGGTCTGGTCGATCGCTTCACTCATCGCCTCCAGGCCGGATTGTTCGGAAGCTTCAAGCATGTCCAACTCGAGGGCAACCAGTTTGGGGCGTCGCTCGGGCAGGCGTCGTTCCTGGTGGATTACCTGTTCGGGTGGGGCAAGCTCGGCGTATACGGCACCTACGGGTTCCTGAACAGCGCGATGATCAACAACGTCGCGGCGGTGTCGCCGACGACAGGCGAGACGCTCTACGACGTATATAACCAGACCTTCCTGCGCGTGGTTAACCAGGCCGGCGTCACGTTCACCACGGCGCTCTGGGGCAACAATTACCTCGAAGGAAACATCGGGTACCTGAAGAGCTTCACCTACGGCGACCGCGCCGGAGGCACGCTGCGCTTCGTGTTCCCCATCAACAATAAAATCGCCTTCACGGTGGAAGGCGACCTGAATCCCACCCTGCTCGGCAAGAGCAACGACGGCCGCGCCGTGGTCGGCGTTCAATTCGGAAACATGATGCGTCCGAAGGAGTACCTGGGTGTGGAGCATCCGGTGCCCATGGATATTCCGCGCGTCCGGTTCGAGGAATACACCAAGACGGTGCGCACCGGCCATACGCCGCCGGTGGCCAACGCGGGACCCGATCAGATCGGCGTCCCGGCGGGGACGATTACGCTCAATGGTTCGGCGTCGTATTCGCCGGACGGATTGCCGATCACCTTCCAATGGGTTCAGCAGGGCGGTCCGGCGGTGACCCTGGCGAGTTCGACGGCGTCAATCACTTCGTTCACCGCGGCGGCGGGCAACACCTACATCTTCATGTTGACGGTCACCGACAGCCTCGGCGGCACGGGCCAGGCGCGCGTGCGGATTACCACGCTCGCAAACAACAAGCCGGTGATCAACTTCTTCATCGCCAACCCGGCGACCATTCAGACCGGCCAGAGCTCGACTCTGCAGTGGGGCACCGAGTACGCGACTACGGTGACGCTGAGCACCGTCGGAGGCGTTTCGCCGAGCGGAGAGAGCACGGTCACGCCGGCGGTCACCACCACGTATACGTTGACCGCCACCAACGCTTCCGGATCGGTGACGGCGACCGCGACCGTCGTGGTCAGCGCACCGCAAACCCAGTTGACGTTCTGCTACGCATCGCCGAGCAACATCATCCTGGGCGAGTCCTCCACGCTGTATTACCAGACGCAAAACGCCACGTCGGTGACGATCACGCCAGGCGTAGGCAACGAGGGCGCGACCGGCAGCGTAGCGGTCACGCCGACCTCAACCACCAACTATACGATCACGGCCAATGGCCCCGGCGGCCAGACCGCATCGTGTACTGTCGCCGTGACGGTCACGACGGGCCAGTTGCCGCGCATCATCCAATTCTCGTCGGCGCCGATGAACATCAGCACCGGCCAGACTTCGACTCTGTTCTGGGTGGTGGAGAACGCGACAACGGTCAACATCAACCAGGGCATCGGCAACGTGTCGCTGGGCGGCTCGCAGGTGGTTTCCCCGGCCGCGACGACGGTTTACACGTTGACTGCGACCAACCAGGCCGGAACGGTGACGGCGATGGCCACGGTCAACGTCACGGTGATTCCGCCGCCGACCATCGCCACGTTCACGGCGACGCCCAACCCGTCGCCATCGCCGGGATCGCCGGTGACGCTCTACTGCTCCACTACCGGCGCGGTCAGTATGACGCTGGCCGGCTTCGCGGTAGGCCCGCCGACGGCAACGCTGGTCGTGCATCCGACCGCCACGACAACCTATACCTGCATGGCCACCGGTCCCAATGGAGCGACGGCGTCGCAGAGTATTACGGTGACGGTGAATAATCCCACGACTCCGCCGCCGGCTGCCCCGCCGGTGATCGTGATCGCCGGCGGGACGACCATCAACACCATCAGCCGCTTCCTGACGCTGGACGCGTCGGGATCATACAGCCCTGAGGGCTATACACCATTGACGTTCCTGTGGACGTCAATAAACAATTCGGCGGCGATCATCAACCCGACCTCGCCGATGCCGAACATTCAGTTGGAAGAAATCGGCGGCATCTACCTTTTGAACCTGACAGTGACCGATAGCAAGGGTAATTCCGCCACGCAGGTGGTAACCATCAACTTCACCAACGTGAAGGTGCAGAGCCAGCCGCAGTAGCACGCACATTGACGGAGGCGAAGGGGCACCCGTTTCCGAGTGCCCCTTTTTCTTTATCTATAGCCAGCGTATGGGCGCGAAGCAAACCCGCAAACCATCGTCCCGGAAGGCGCGCTGGTCCGCTCAAGTCACCGAAACCAGCGATGCGCTCGACCTGGAGCCAGGCATCTTCACCTCGACCAGCGCGAAGCGCATCGCCACGTCTTTGAAACGCTCGGCCGAGAACAGCACCAGGCGCAAAGGATCGCCGTTACAATCGGCGATGTCGATGCTGAATTTCTACGAGAATCGGGCCGGCCGTAATCTGACACAGAAGCAGAGGCACGTTCTGGATCAGGCGAAAATCGAACTGCGGCGATTGTTCGGAAAATGATCCCACAGGAAAGGGCAGCCTGTTGCCGGAGCAGATAGCACTCCCGGTTTGATGGTTTGCCATTTTGCGGATATTCGATACATTTGGAGACTTCTGAACAAATCGACTGTTAGTGCTCAAAAGACGTTGTAGAATTAACGGCCAATTTTGGAGAATTCG
>DATHCE010000219.1:0-2104 GCA_035319685.1 Bryobacteraceae bacterium
GGCGGCGGGAACTCCGCGGAGGCGAGCAGCGTCGGGGCAGACGAATTCTGATCTCTATTCCACATAGGAAAATGTGGGAGCACGCGTGGTTCCATCCGGCCGCGCCCATTTTGTTGAAGTTGGCGCGGCAGAACTGCGCGCTACGGCGGATTTCTTTCCGCGACGTGGCACATCTTTCCGGTCCGGCAGCGGCGCTATCGATCCGAGGAAACTGCGATCGGGCTGGTTTGCATCACACCGCCTGCCACGAAATTGTTGCCGGATTGCGGGCTCCACGCGGACCCGCGCGCCATCGCGGAGACGCCCGGCACATTCGGCCAGAACAACCGCTGCAACTCGGAATTCAAGTATAAGGCGTGCGGCGGAGGAACCGTCCGGATCGGAGCGGAAGCGTGAGCCGGCGGATTCGCGGCGAGCGCCACGACTCCGGTCAACGCGCTCTTGTGGGGGATTCTCGCGCCGACGATCGAGACCAGGCTCATTCCCATCAAGCCCACGAAGACCAACGCCAAGCCACGATCGCCAGCCATTATGCGTCCTCTTGCGGAAAACAGAGTTCCGGCAGTTAGATCGATTCGCGCCCGCGTGTGTTTCCGGAAAAATCGTGCGGGGCTCGGTTGGTTGGATGAATGCCGCGGACAAATGGTTGCTTACGCGCGGAAAAATTTCGCGTCACGTTTGCGTGAAAAATGCGATTCCCACGCCGCAGGAAAAATTACTGCAAGATTGCGTGCCGGTTGCGGATCAGGATGTGCCACACGCGGCGATCGGGATAATAAGCGAGCAGCTCGCGATTCTTTTCGGGTCCCATGTCGCGGGCCCAGATCACTTTGGACCGGTCGATGTCCGGCTCGTTGTAGACCCACTCGAAGGTATCGTAAGAGGGAAGATCGTAGGTGACGATGACCAGATGTTTGCCGGGCTGCGCCGCGATCTTTTCGAGCAGCGGCTGGCGATCGCGCAGGCGAGCGTCCATGCAGCACCAGGACGCAAAGTTCGGCAGGGTGCTGGGCGGAGTTCGCGGCGACAACGCCACCGCGCGGACCCCGAGAAGGGCCAGCCAAACGGGGACGATCAGGCGAACCATCGCGGGCCCGGCTATAAATCGCGATCGCGCCAGGTATCGCAGGCCCATCACGGCAAACAGCAAGATCGCCGGCGCGGCGGGCGCGAGGTAGTGCGGGTAGCCGGTCTGCTCGCTCGCCACCATCACAAAGACCACGCCGGCCGCAATCCAGATGACGCGCAAACGGCGCGTGCGGAGGATGGGAGTGGTGAACAGAAACACCGCGCTCCATCCCACGCCGAAAAAGAATCGCCACCAACGGGAGTACTTGATGAAAAGGCCGAAGGGTATCAGCGATGTCGTGTTCAGGTATTCATGTTCTTTCACTTCGAATTCGCGATACAACTCGAACTCGGGATGGCGATACTCCACTTTCTTGACGGGCGACCAGGGCAGCGTCATCGGCCATCCGTAGGCTCTCTGATTCACCTGATAGGGCAGCGTGAAGGCGTTTCCGGTGACGGCTCGGAACTGGCGCGTCATCGCCCATCCGGCGAGCGCGAAAACGGCGAGCGCTACGGCGAGCGCGGCCCATCGACGCGGATCGCGGGCTCGAAAAAAATCCCAGGCGAGCGAAATGCACAGCACGGCCGATAATCCCGCGCCCTCGTACGGCCGCGTGTTCGCCAGCAGGACCACGCCGATCGCGAACCAGAATGCGGTGGATGGTCTCCAGCGTTTTCGCAATCGAAGATAGGCTCCGAGCGCCAGAGCTCCGCCGAGCGCGGCCACGCTTCCGCCCCAGTAGCTGTTGTTCCAGTAGCTGGCCGCGCCGATGCGAATCGCGGCGAGCATTCCTCCGTAGAACGCCCATCCCGGCGGAACCGAGGCGCGAAGAAACCAGGTGAGCGCGGCGCAAAACAGCGCGGTCGATAACAGCACGCCGCCGAAAAAATAACCGGTCAGGATTTTTCCCGCGGCCAGAAACAGCGCCTGCCCGGCCATGTACATGGAGCTGAAGGTGGGCTGCGAAATGATGTGAATCGATTCGAAAAACGGCCAAAGCGGGTGCGTGGGGTTCGCCAATCGTCCGTCGAG
>DATHCE010000220.1:0-48271 GCA_035319685.1 Bryobacteraceae bacterium
TCCGCTCAGGTTCTTATGCTGCTCCAACCATTGCTGCGCTTCCACGATTTCCAGAGGATAGGTGGACGCAGCCAGAATCTGACCGAGCAAAGGGTCTGGATAGAGCGCAATCGGCGCCACCAGATTGTCGAGCTGATCCGCGGTCAGCATCGGCGCGGCTGGCGGCTCGGTAGGCGGAGGAGGCTCCTGCGCGCCGGCGAATCCCGCCAGTGCCAGACACAAGATCGAGGCTGTTACAACCCGCCTCCGCGGACTCAGAAGGTTCATACCATCGCCTCCATGAATTTAGATGCGCAAATTTAGCGCTGCGTTGCGGTTTCTAAGGCTTACTCCACCTGAAATGGTTCGCGCGACTCCACGTTCTGGTTGCCGACCTTGTCGCGCATGATAATCACGAGCGTGTACTCCCCTTTCGGCACATTGTCGTCGAGATGCAAACTGAGCACCCCGGGCACGTAGCGCTGTGGATAAAAGGATTCGCTCGCGTCCTCGGCGGCGACCAGTTGCGCGAACATGCGCTGGCCCGCCGCATTGACGATCGCCAGCCCGTAGTCGACCGAAAAATGATTCTTGTCTCCGAACCGGAACCCGGTCATGTCGAAACGCGCCCACAGCATATCGCCGGGATGATAAATCGCGGGATGCATCGGAACTTTATCGTCCTCGGCGCGCACGAATTCGAAATTCCGCGCGACCAGTGTGTCGCTCGGCTCCACGTCGTGCCCGCGGACGCGAAACGTCAGTTCCACGCTTGCGTCGGCGCCGGCCACTTCATCACGGACCTTCACCGGAATGTGATACGTTCCGCTGGGCGCGAACGCCGGCACCATGAAGTTCGCCGTAAACTTCGGCGTCCAGTCCTTATCCTGCGGCGAAACCCCCTCGGCGATGCTGCCGGATTGGTCCTTTTCTATGGGCACGCCCGAGGGATCGAGCGCCCGGACCGTCCACGTCAGGTGGACGCTTTGCTTTTCGTCTTTCTGGAGGATTTTATAACCGGCGACGTGGCAACTGAAATGGATGGCCTCGCCCGGGACGAATTCGTAGTTCGCGGCCAGATCCGGTCCGTCCTCGAACTGGTGCAGCGCCGCGCGCTCGATGACCGGTATTTTCGATTGGGCCGCGGCAAAAACCGCGAGAAAAATAGCGAGGACGATGCCGGCGCCGGATCGTGCGGCTACTTTGAAGGCACAATCGGAGTCTCGGTGTTGCTGTCGGTATCCATTCGCAACGGAATCTCCACCCAGGCGTATTTCTCGCTTCCTGGCGTGCCGCCGTCGGTCAACCGCAGCCGGTACGAGGTCAGCGGAACGTCGAAGATCAGGCGCCCCAGCTGCGTCTCCGCCGGCGTGATGTTGCGCAATATCCCGAACCAGTTGTCCACTCCCTCGCCGTTGTCCAATTCCTGAAACGTCTCGTTGTTCTGATTTTCCAGTTGCAGCAGGGGCACGGAAATTTCCTTTCCGCCGCTGTTGGTGACCGAAACCGTGACCAGCAGAAAGCGCTGCTGTGGGAACCGCAGCCTGAATCCGTCGCCTAATTGACTTCGCCACGTGGTTTCGACAACATTGTATGTCAATGGACCGACGGCCACTCGCTCGCCCATCTGATAACTCAGCCGATTGTCGCGCCTGGCGCCGCAGCCGGCGAATCCAAAGCACACCGCAACCGTGAGGATGATGAAAAGCTCCGGGCGTTTTGACATGATGACCATCCCACAATTTAGCCGTTATTCGGTGCAAAGGCAAATGCGGGCGCTGCTCGCGCTCGCTTTGATCTTCGCATTGGCGGTTCCCGGCCTGGCCTTCCAGCAAGTCCAGCCGCTCACCGGACGGCGGATCGCTCCGGTCATGGGCGCCGGCGGCGCGGATTGGCTCGAACGGCCGGAGCGCGCGATGGAAGAAAATCCGGAAGGCGCGCTCGATGCGTTGAACCTCAAGCCGGGCATGGTGGTCGGCGACGTCGGCGCCGGCACCGGATATATGTCGCTGCGGATCGCCCGGCGCGTCGGGCCGTCGGGCAAGGTTTATGCCGAGGAAGTGCAACTGGAGATGCTGCGCTTCCTGCGCCAGAATGCGGCCAATGCGAAGGTCACGAATATCGAAACCGTGCTCGGGACGGTGACCGATCCGAAACTGCCGGCCGGACAACTGGACCTGATCCTCCTGGTGGATGTGTATCACGAATTTTCGCAGCCGCAAAAAATGCTGCGCCGGATGCGCGATGCGTTGAAGCCCGACGGCCGCCTGGTTCTGCTCGAATACCGCAAGGAAGATCCCTCTATTCCGATTCTTCCGGAGCACAAGATGAGCGTCCAGGAGGTGGAGACCGAAGTGGAAGCGGAAGGTTTTCATTTAGCCGACGTGATCGAAACGCTGCCGCGCCAGCACATCATTATCATGACCAAAACGCCCTGATGGATGCGATCCGTCTCCATCGAGTCACCAAAACGTTCGGCGATTACACCGCAGTCCGCAATATCGACCTCGCGGCGCGCGCCGGTTCGTTCGTTTCCGTCGTCGGGCCCAGCGGCTGCGGAAAATCGACGCTTTTGAACCTCGCCGCCGGATTGACCGCCTGCACCGCAGGCTCCGTTTCCGTCTTCGATGAGCCGCTCGGCGGATTAAATCGCCGCGCCGGGTACATGTTCCAGCAGGACGCGCTGCTGCCCTGGAAAACCGTGTTGGGAAACGTCGCGGCCGGTCTGCGTTTTCGCGGCGAGGATGCCAGTCGCGCGGAAAAAGAGGCGCGCGACTGGATCGCCCGCGTAGGACTCGATCGTTTCACCAACGCCTTTCCGTCTCAATTGAGCGGCGGAATGCGCAAGCGCGTTGCCCTGGCGCAAAGCTGGATCGTCAATCCCGACATTCTCCTGATGGACGAACCGTTCAGCGCGCTCGACGTCCACACCCGGCTCCGCATGGAGACGGAGCTGCTCGCCCTGTGGACCGAATCGGGGAAAACCGTGCTGTTCGTCACCCACGATCTCGAAGAAGCGCTGGCGCTGTCCGATGACGTGGTGGTGCTCTCCGCCGGCCCGGCAAGTCACGTGGTCAATCGCTACCAGGTCGATCTCGGGCGCCCTCGCGACCTGATCGACATCCGCACCGAGCCTCGTTTCGGCGAGCTGTATCGCCGCATCTGGGCCGAGCTCAAACAGGAGGTGCTCGCCAGCTATGAACGCGAAGGCTAAAATCCTGATCGGCCAGATCGCGCTCGGCGTGGCGCTCCTCGCCGCCTGGCAGGAGCTGGTCAACGCCGGGAAACTCGACAAATTTTTCTTCAGCCGGCCGAGCGATATCGCCTTGCGGATCGTTCAATGGTTCCGCTCCGGCTCCATCTGGCCGCATCTGATCGTCACCATAGAGGAAGCGGCGCTCGCCTTTGTGTTGGGCGCGGCGTCCGGAGTCGTGCTCGGATTCGCGCTCGCGCGGTCGCCCAGACTGAGCTCGCTGCTCGATCCCTACATTCGCGTGGTCAACGCCTTGCCGCGCGTCGTCCTCGCGCCGATTTTTCTGCTCTGGTTCGGACTCGGCATCTGGTCGAAAATCGCGCTCGGCATCACCGTCGTGTTCTTCATCGTGTTTTTCAACACGCACCAGGGCGTGCGCGACGTCGACCGCGTCATCCTCGACAATGCGCGCATGCTCGGCGCGTCGGAATGGCAGCTCACCCGCCACGTCCTGGTCCCGAGCGCGCTCACCTGGGTCTTCTCGAGCCTGCACATCAGCATCGGATTCGCCATGATCGCGGTCGTCGTGGGTGAGTACCTCGGCGCCGCGCGCGGCGTGGGATATCTCATCTCTCAAGCCGAGGGAACCTTCGACACTACGGGAGTCTTCGCGGGCATGGCCGTGTTGAGCGCGGTCGTCCTGTTAGTCGGCTGGGGCGTCGATCATCTCGAGCGGCGTCTTCTGCGATGGAAACAATGAAGCGCCTGTGTGCCTTCGTGTGCATTTTCCTGGCGTCGTGCGCGAAGCACCCGAGGGCTACGCAGATTCGCTTCGCCGTCCAACCGCCTTCGACCAACAATTACCCGAGCCATCTCGCCCAATGGCTCGGATTTTATAAAGACGAAGGACTCGACGTCGCCATTTCGCAGATCGCCGGAGCGTCGAAGGTGCTCGAAGCTCTGGTCGGCGCGAGTGCGGACGTCGCCGGCGGCGTGTATGAGCAGAGCGTGCAGATGGCCGCCGAGGGGCGCGACGTGGTCAGTTTCGTGTGCCTGATTCGCTCGCCGAATTTCGCGCTGCTGGCGATGCCCGGGCGCGGCGTCGAAACCGTCGCCGATCTGAAAGGCAAAATCGCCGGAGTTTCTTCGGCCGGATCGCCGTCGCAGTTTTACCTGAATCATTTGCTCGCTCGGTCCGGAATTGCTCCCGGCGATGTGGGCGCAACGGCCATCGGCATGGGAGCGACCGCGGTCGCGGCGGCCGAGCGGGGCCAGGTCGATGCGGCCATGCTGTTCGGCAGCGCGATTACCGCGCTCCAAACGCGCCATCCCAGCGCCGTGATCCTGGCCGATACGCGGACGCCCGAGGGTTTGCGCGCCGTCTTCGGCGTGGACGATTACCCGGCGTCGTGTCTACTGGCTCGAAGAGCCTGGCTCGATGCGAATCCCGAGGCCGCCCGCAAGATGGCGCGGGCCATCCTCAGATCGCTTCAGTGGATTCGCGGGCATTCGGCGGAGGAAATTTTGGCCGCCGTGCCCCCGGAATTTCGCGTCGGCGATCCCGCCGCGGAACTCGCCGCCATTCGCCTCGCCAAGCCGATGTATTCCGTTGACGGCCGCATCCGTCCGGAAAGCGCGGAGGCCGTGAAGAAAGTTCTCGCCGGATCACTGGAAAACGTTCGCGGCGCGAACATCGATCTGTCAAAGACCTACACGAACGAATTTGTTCAGCCGTAATTGAGGGGTCCGTGCGATCGCTTCGTGGAACCCCGCCGCGCGCAGCATGCTGCCCTTGCCGCTCAACGGAATCGTCAAGCCCCGCCTGTGTGAAGGCGGGGTTTCCAATGGACCCGAACCCACCTTCTCGATTTCCGCTGCGAATTTGTGGACTCTAGCCCTGCGGCTCAGCCTTGCTCATTGACGATCAGCCGAAACACGTCGGGCCGGGCATAATGTCCCACCACATCCAGATCGTATTTCCCTTCGACGATTTCGTCGAGATTCAGATCGGCTGTCAGGATCGCCTCGCCGTCGTAATTCGGCCCGGTGAGCACCTGGCCCAGCGGACTCACGATGACGCTGCCGCCGCGGATCAGCACCGTCTTGGGATTGGCTCCCTGAATTGCCGGATAATCCGCCGGACAATCCCCGCGCTTCATATATTGGACCGCGCTCAACACGAAGCAGCGGCCTTCGAAGGCGATGTGCTGCATGGATCGCGCCCAGGTCTCGCGATCGTCCACCGTCGGCGCGCAATACAGCTCGATGCCCTTCGTATACATCGCCGTGCGCAGCAGCGGCATGTAGTTTTCCCAGCAGATCACCGCGCCGATTTTGCCGATCGGCGTATCGAAGACCGGCATGGTGGACCCGTCGCCCATGCCCCAGACGATCCGTTCCATCGCCGTCGGCATCAGCTTGCGATGCTTGCCCATCAGGTTGCCTTGCGGGTCGAAAAACAGGACGGTGCAATAGAGCGTCCCGCCCTCGCGCTCGATGACGCCGATCACCAGATAGAGCGCGTGGTCGCGCGCGATCCCGCCGAGCGCATCCACTCCGGGACCGGGTACGTCGACCGCGCTTTCGAAATATCGCCGGAACATGACGCGTCCTTCCGGCGTTCGTCCCCCGACGCGAGCCCCGAAATCGAGCCCCTTCGGATACCCGGAAATGAAAGCTTCCGGGAACACCGCAATCTGCGCGCCCTGTGCCGCAGCGTTCGCGCCTAGCGTACGAACTTTTTCAATGGTCGCGTCGGGATCAAACACCACCGGCGCAGCCTGAATCACCGCAGCTCGAACGATTTTCGCCATTCGACGCGATTATCGCATTGAGCGCTGCCACGCGACTATCCGGTAGTCGCTAAATCTGTAGCGCACTACCCGCGCGGTAGCGAGCTGCTGGGCCGAGGAGACGCCCGGTCTCCTGAGCAGCGCGTGGCTGCCGGGAGAATTAGGCCCACTACGGGCCGGGGTTCCTCCGAAAGTGGCATTTGGTGACAGTCACCTCAAAAACATGTATTTGACAGCATTATGGATTAAATGTCATATTTATAAGGGTGAGCTGGTTTGTTGAGATCGGCGATGAGTTTGAGCCGGAATTCGACGCGCTGCACGGGGACGTGCGGACGGAAATCCTGGCTCTGGCGCGCCTGGTTCAGCAATTCGGTCCACAGCTTGGGCGGCCTCACGTTGATACGTTGAAAGCCTCGCGCCACAGGAACATGAAAGAGTTGCGGTTCGACGCGGCGGATGGAGTGTGGAGAGTGGCTTTTGCTTTCGACACAAAACGTAAAGCGATCCTGCTGGTTGCGGGCGATAAATCTGGCGGCAGCGAAAAGAAGTTCTATCGGGAGCTAATCCGCAAGGCCGATGACCGCTTCGACGCTCATGTGGCCCGGCTCAAAAAGGAAGGGAAGTAACCAATGGCTGTGAATGTAAACGAGAAAATCAAGAAGCTGAGCCCGGCTCAGCGAAAGAAAGTGGAAGCCCGTGCGGCCGAGTTGATCGCCGAGGAGATGACGCTGCGCGAGCTACGCAGGGCCCGCAAGCTCACCCAAGTCCGCATGGCGAAAGCCCTGGGGGTGACTCAGGACAGTGTTTCCCGTTTGGAAAAGCGGAGTGATCTGCTGCTGTCAACGTTGCGAAAGACCGTCGCGGCGATGGGCGGCAACTTGTCTCTGGTTGCGGAGTTTCCAGACCGTGCGCCGGTCGTGATCGCGGGTATCGCGGCTGATGATCTGGCACCCAAGCCTTCCGGGCGGCGGCACGACACGCCTGACCGGGAATGATCGGGCGTGCTGGCGCAGATCCCGGTCTCAAAGTGACCGCGCGAACCTCCGCGTTCGCCTTCCGCGGCAAAGGGAGGCGATCTGACAAGCGTCGCGCGCGGGCGTCACCGATCAAAAAATTTGCTAAATTTCCAGCATCCTCAATCACATCGCGTTTTCACCGGCCGCCAATCTTCCGCGGCCCGTTTACTCTACCGTCAGAGAGGTTGGCGCGCTCATTCGGCCACCAGCCCACCGCGAGGCGATAAGTTCTCGAGACTCTGCCGCCGCAACGTAAGACGCGATGTCGTATGAACACGATTCGCAGACGAATGGGCGCTGATCAGCGAGCGTAAGAGCTGGTCCCTAGCCTCCCGGGTGACGGATGGCTAAAACGACCGGTCGTTTGAATAAAGTCGCTGGAATAAAAAGGAGCACTTATCGCAGATAGCGCCGCCACAGAGTTTCCGGGTGCGGATCGAATACCGTCGCGGCATCGCCGTGAACCATTTTCCAGAGGCCCAGCGCGATCTCATCGGTCAATTGCTGCGCCGACCATCCCACATATCCGGCATACACGCGCGAAGCTGAGTCTTTCGGAATCTCCGATTTTTTCGAAACCAGATACACGTCGCCCAAAATGCGCTCCGCGCCGGCCGGTTTGATGCGCGATCGAATGAGAGCCCGCGTCCCCAGCGGGATCGGCCCGCCAAAGTAGATCGATTGTTCGCGCGGGCGATTGAGAATCAATCCCATCACGCCATCGCGATCCGAATGGATCACTAAAATCACCGAGCGCGCAAGATCGGGATCGTGCGATTTTTCCGTCGCGGCCAGAATCGAGCCGATGGCCGGTAGATTCGTCTTCCCGATCTGTTGCGCGAGCGCGAGCAGCAGAATTATTCCTGACACATCAGCACGATCTTTCCGCTGACCGAAGCCCGTTCGAGCATTTCATGCGCGCGGCCGGCTCCGCGTAGCGGCAGGCGCTCTGCGACCACCGGACGAATCGATTTCTCTTGAAGCATCGCGAGCAATCCTGAGAGATCCTCGCGAAACCATTCGGGGTGTTTCTTTTTCTCGGTCGTGATGCTGTACCAGCGCGCGGATTTTCCGGGAATCAGACCTGCCAACGCAAGCCATGCGAAGCTCGCTCCGGCGAGCAGCGGTCGCCGCCGTCCGCCTTCGATGGCCGCCGACATTCCGTAGCCGACGAATCGTCCGTGCGGCCCGAGCGCGCGATACGACCTCAACCAATTGCGCCCGCCGATCGGATCGAACACCGCATCGACGCCCCCTGGTTGCTCACTGAGTGCTCTCTCGACGAAATCTTCCGCTCGATAATCGATCGGAATCCCGCCGAGCGACGCGACCAGATCGTGTTTGCGCTTCGACGCCGTCGCCAACATTTTCAATCCATGCATCGCGCCGAGTTGCAGCGCGGCCGTTCCCACTCCGCCGGCGCCTCCGTGGATCAGCACGTTCTCGCCCTGCCGCATTTGCGCGATGCGATAAATCAATTGATACGCGGTGGTGTAGTTGAGAACCAGACTGACGGCTTCCGCCGGATCGAGTCCTTCGGGAACGCGCACCAGCTCCGATTCGGGCAAGACGATGTACCGGGAATATCCGCCGGTTTGAGTCAGCGCGGCGACCGAATCGCCGGGGTGGAATCGAGCGGCGCCGGGTCCGCGGGATTCAACGGGTCCGCTGGATTCGACAATGCCAACAATATCGTAGCCGGGAGAATAGGGCAGCGGAGGAACGCCGGAATACAAGCCGCGGCGCATCAGCACGTCGGCGAAGGCGACGCCGCACGCGAGAATCCGGATGCGCAGCTCGTTGGCGCCGGGATCGCGCACGTCGTCTTCGACCACCCGGAACACCTCAGGTCCGCCGAGACCAGTCAGCACGACGCGCGTGTTTCGCATCGTTGATTATCTTAACTGACGTCTCAACTGACGTCGGAAAGAAAAAGAAAACGGCCGGACTCGCCGTTCCACGGAGGATCGGAACGCCCTTGTCCGGCCGCGTGCCGCGAGGGGCAACCCATGAACCCGCACGGGTGGGGACGCGGCGGCTTGTCGATGCGCTTGAGGAGGCCGCCGCGACCCGTGCGGGTCTTAAACCGCCAGGAACCCCGTGCGATCTTTTAGACCGCAAGAAACAGAGTGTTGCCCTGACGATTTACAAGCAGGAGCACCGGGTTATCCTTGGTGGCCGCACTCATCGCCTGCTTGAAATCGTTCACGCTGGCGACCGGCTTATGATTCACCTGCACGATCACATCGCCTTGCATCAATCCGGCGTCGGCTGCTTTGCTGCCAGGACTGACCTGGTCGACCACCACGCCCTTGGTTTGCGGCGAAAGATGCAACTGCTGCGCCGCGTCGGGCGTCAAGTTTTCGACCGCCACGCCTTCGAGCGCCGCATTTTCCCCGCTGCCGGGGTTGTTGCCGCTCGAAGCCCGCTCCTCATTCGCCGGAAACTCGCCGAGCACAACCGCGAGGTTCTGGGTGTTTCCATTGCGCAGCACCTTGACGTTCACGGTCGTATTCGGATTCATCATCCCGACCTTCAGGCGCAACTGATTCGCATTGCTGACCGGCTGGCCATTGATGTCGAGAATGATATCGCCCTTTTGAAGACCCGCCTTCGAGGCCGGGCTGTTGGGGGTCACATCGCCGACCAGAGCGCCGCTCGCCTGGCTCGTATGGAACGCCTTGGCCAACTGGGGCGAAACATCCTCGGGCAGGATGCCGAGGTAGCCGCGCTCCACTTTGCCGTGGGCGATAATTTCGTCCATGTCGTGGCGCGCCATGTTGATCGGGACCGCGAAACCGATGCCCTGGTTTCCGCCGCTGTTCCCTGAAAGGATCGCCGTATTGATTCCGATCAGATGACCTTCATCGTCGACCAGCGCGCCGCCCGAGTTGCCCGGATTGATCGGCGCGTCGGTCTGAATGAAGTCTTCCACCTGCTCGATGCCGAGGCCGTCGCGGCCCATCGCGCTCACGATGCCGCTGGTAACGGTCTGGCCGACGCCGAACGGATCGCCGATGGCGAGCACGATGTCGCCGACCTCGACCTGGCTCGAATCGCCGAGCGTCAGGGACGGGAAATTCGATCCGTCGATTTTCAGCACCGCAATGTCGGTTCGCGGATCGGTGCCGATGACGCGAGCTTTCATCACGCGCTTGTCTTTCAAAGTAACTTCGATGTCCGTGGCATGATCCACCACGTGATTGTTGGTCAGAATGTAGCCTTCCGGACTCACGATGACGCCGGAGCCGAGGCTCTTCTCACGCTGTTCCTTGGGCACGTTGAAACCCGGAAAATCGTTGCCGAAGAACTGGCGGAAGAACGGGTCCAGGCCCTGCATCCCTTGCATCCCCTGCATTCCGCTCACATCGTTCTTGACCACGCGCGAAGATGAGATGTTCACCACCGCGGGAGTCACTCTCTTCACCACGCTCGAATAGCCGCGCCGCGCCGAAGCCTCCGAGCGCGGAGCCGTTTTTATGGAAGCCGACGGATTTTCGGGACCCGGCAGCGCCACCGCCCTCAATCCCAGAAACCCCGCCACGGCCAAGGCCGAACCTAAAGAAACCGGCGCGATCCAGCGCCGGCTGTTCAGGAAATTTCTCATATCTTTGCCACCTCGATTTTTAGCTTACGGTGCGAGCGCTGCGTTTCAAATCCGGCGCAGCCGCTATAACGGGCCACGAAAATGGGGGATGAGAAGCTTCGGGTTTTGAGGGCGCGGTCCTCGTTTGCCAACCAGGCCGGCGCGCCATAGCGCCAAGTTGGCATCAATGCATAGCGTGAACAGGGGATGATCGTCTACCGCTCCAAAGCGATGCCCGCCGGAAATCGCGGGATTGGGTTCGGAGCCAGTCTCGGCCGAGGGTCAGTCCTATTATTGCTATGTGATTCAGGCCGACCATCCGGGAGCGGTGGAAACCGGGAACGCCAAGGCGCTGCCGGTGAAGGTGGATCGACAAGAAAACGCACCTGGTGCTGCGCGAGGAGAGCGGATCGGTGGCGCATGGCGGCTCGACCACCACCGAGAATCTGGAAACGATCACCTTCACGCGGGTGGACGTGAATCAGCCCGTGGCGGACGATTTATTTCAGTTCAGCAGGTCCAAAAAATGATCGCCGGCAGGCGGGATCGGTTTCGCGAAAAAAAGGTTTCCCACGGGCCCGGGAAGTGTGACAAACTGTATGTGTTCCTAAACCACAACCACTATGGTCGGCCGAACTGTCGGACATTATCAATTCCTGGAAAAGCTGGGCGCGGGAGGAATGGGCGACATTTATAAAGCCCAGGACACGCGTCTCGGACGTTTTGTCGCAGTTAAGGTGCTGTCGATTGCCAGTTCCGGAGAACCGGAACGCCGGCGCCGGTTCGTTCAGGAAGCGCAAGCCGCCTCCGCGCTGAATCATCCCAACATCATCACCATTCACGACATCGTTACCGAAGGCGATTCGGAATTCATGGTGATGGAGTTCGTCAGCGGAAAAACGCTGGTGGACTTGATTCCCAAGGGCGGATTGCGCTTGCCGCTGGCGTTGAAATACGCGACGCAGATGACCGACGCGCTGACCGTGGCGCACGCCGCCGGCATCGTGCATCGCGATCTCAAGCCCGCCAACGTAATGGTGACCGAATCGGGCCTGGTGAAGATTCTCGATTTCGGACTGGCGAAGCTGACCGATCGCGGCCCGGTGACCACCACCGACGGCGGCGCCGACGCCACGCAGACCATCGCGGAAGCGCCGCTGACGGTGGAAGGCTCCATCATCGGCACGGTGAGCTATATGTCGCCGGAACAGGCGCAGGGCAAGAAGGTGGACACGCGCTCCGATATTTTTTCATTCGGGGTGGTGTTGTATGAGATGGTGACGGGCGCGCGGGCGTTTGCCGGCGACAACGCGCTCTCGACGCTTTCCGCGATTCTGCGCGACGAGGCCAAACCGATCGCGGAAATCGCGCCGGATGTGCCGCCGCAGATCGAGCAGGTGGTGAAGCGTTGCCTGCGCAAGAATCCCGACGAGCGGTGGCAATCGATGCAGGATGTGCGCGCGGCGCTGATGGCCTTGAAGCACGAGTCGGATTCGGGCCAGCTCTATAAGCCCCGCATTGAAAACGGGAAGTCAAAACCGGCCGCATCGAAAGGCGCCAGGATCGCAGCCGGCGCTGGGATCGGAGCGGTGGTCCTGTTGATTGCAGCGGGCCTGGGAGTGCGAACCGTAATCCGGCAACACCGGGCGGCCCAGGAACAAGCGGCCGCGAATGCCGCCGCGGCAGCGAGTGCGGCCGCTGCTGCCGCCGCGCAGCCGGTAACACCGCCGCCGCCCGAGCAACCCGCAGCGGCCCCTCCACCCGAGCCTGCGGCCGATGGGGCGCTGACCAACGACAGCATCATCGACCTGGTGACGAATAAGGTCCCGACGTCAGTGATTGTGAGTCAGATTCGTTCGTCCAAGACGAATTTCAATTTATCTCCGCCCGAAATCATCCGGCTGACGAAGGCGAACGTGAATGAGAGGATCATCGAGGCGATGCGTGATCCGAAGGGCGAGCTGGCCGCGGCCAGGCGAGCCTCAGCGCCTAAGGAATCCACGCCGAAACCGGCCGCGCCTGCTCCGGCGACGCCGGCTCCGGTTCCTGCGCCGGTGGCAGCCGCGCCGCCGCAACCCATCACTCCTCCGCCGGCTCCGGCATCCACTCCGGCAGTCAAACCGGTGGAAAAAGTGGTGGTAGCGACGGTAACCGACGGAACGCCGATTCGCATTACGCTCGCCGCGGACATCTCTGCGGACGCGCCGGAAGGGACGCCTCTGAACTTTACCGCGACCGAGAATTTTCGCGCCGGAGACACCGTGGTGATTGCTAAGGGTGCGGCCATTACCGGGGCCATCGTGGATGCCGCCAAGAAGAAATTCATGGGCTTGGGTGGCAAGATGACGTTCCGTCTGGTCGAAGCCAACGCGGTGGATGGGAAAAAATTGAAAGTTCGCGCCATGGCGGGAAGACGGGCGGATGGTCCGACGACGCGCCCGGTGGAAGGCCCGAATCAGAAGCACACCAAGGAGATCGCCGCCGAAGCGGGCGCCGAGTACATCGCCTATATCGACGGCGACCAGACGGTTTCGGTCAAGAAGTAGCGACCGCGCTCGTAGCGTTCGTTCTCTTAAGCGGGCGTGCTCGCGCCGCGATTCCGGCGGAGTGCGATCATGAAGGTATGAAACTGGCCGCCGCGCTCGTGCCTCTTCTGTCGATGCCTTTCGCAGGCTCGGCCGCGGAAATTCCGAAAGGCACGCATGTGCTGCTGCGCATGATGAACTCCATCAACACGCGCACCGCCGCGGAAGGCGATCAGGTGTATCTCCAAACGGCCGTCCCGATCGCAGCCGGCGGCGAAATCGTGATTCCCGCCGGCAGCTACGTGCAGGGCGTCGTGTTGCTCGCCCGGCGCGGCGGCAAAGTCTCGGGCCGCGCCCAGTTGGGCATTCGTCTGGAAACGCTGACGCTCGCGAGCGGCAAGATGCTCAAGATCGCGCCGCGGCTGAACTCGGTCGATTCCAATGAAACCGGCCAAAAGGTCGAACGCGACGAGAATATCGTGAAGCAGGGCCCCGATTATGGAACCGATGCCCGCCGGATTGCGATTCTCGCGGGCACCGGAGGCGCCATCGGCGGCATGACGGATCGAAGTTGGACCGGCGCCGGCATCGGAGCGGGAGCGGGAACCGCGGTCGGCTTCGCCACCACGCTTCTCACTCGCGGCAAAGACGTCGAACTGCGCCAGGGCTCGACCCTCGACATCGTATTCGACCGGCCGGTTACGGTCGAGTAAAGCGGGTCAGCAAATCCTCCGGCCAAAGTTGTGTATCCTACAAGCAACTCATTTCGTGCGATGCGCATTCTGGTTGTGGCTGATCGGGGACTTGCCGACGTTGTTCCCCAGGCTCTGGAGCGGGAAGGTCATTGTGCGGCGCTCGCTCATTCGGAAAATGGCGCCGTTGAGATGGCGAAGGCACTGCCCTTCGATGCCGTCGTGCTGGAGTATGCTCCTCCGGCACTCGATGGATTCAAAATCGCCCGATCCCTTTCTCAGGCCGGGATTCGCGCGCCGATCCTGATGCTGATCTCCAAGGATGCGGTGCGCGACGCCGGCCGCAGGGTGACCGAGGCCGGCGCCGACGATTTTCTGGTCAAGCCGTTTTCGCTGGCGGAATTAACCGCGCGGCTGCGGACGATGGCCGGGCGCGGACAGCCTCGGGAATCCTCGCGCCTTCAGGTCGCCGATCTGACACTGGACCCGGCGAGGCACGAAGTTTTCCGCGGCGGCGTGCCGGTCGCGCTGACGCGCAAGGAGTTTCAGTTGCTCGAAATTCTGCTGCGCGACGCTGGCCGCGTGGTCCACCGCCAGGACCTGATGGAAGAGCTGTGGCCCGAGAGGGAGCAGGTCGAAAACAACATGCTCGATGCCTTCATCCGTCTTCTTCGGAGGAAGATCGATCGAGGACACGAGCCGAAGCTGATCCATACGGTCCGCGGCTTCGGGTATCGCCTGTCGGATGAATCTAAATAACCGGTGGTCGCGGATCGCCTCCGGCCCCGCATCGGTCTTCACGATGTCCGGAGCCCCGCCGTCGCTGGCGGGGCTTGACACTGTTTTCACAGACTCGTGGGGTGACCCCTCCGCTGAGACAAACTATTTCACACACCTCGCCTGGTAACGGCGGGCTGCGCGTTTAACATCGTTACGAGCCGCATGAGACCGAGCGTCGCGAACATCAAGCAATGGTCAGCGCAAGGAGTACGTCAAGCCGAGCGTGAACTGGAACGAGTTCTTCTTGAATCCCGGAGGCGGGTCGTTGAGGAACGCGTCGGTCGCGTTCAGGCTCACGCCCAGGCGCTTGTAGGTCGGCAACGTCAACCCCGCGCTGGCGATCGCCGAATACGCATTCGTATTGTTCCACGCCGGCGTCACCGACAGCTTCTGGTTGAACGCGATGCCGTGCACCAGCTTGCGCAGATAGGCTTCGGCGAACGTCGAGCCGATCAGGCTCTTATTGGCGCTCGATTTTGCGAACTGCTGATCGATGTAACTCATGCTGGCCTTCAGATCGAGGGTCTGATTGGCGTCTTTGATCGCCGTCCAGCCGATTCCGCCGCCGTAGCGCTGCTGCAAATCCAGGCCTTGCGAAAAATTATGATCGAAATCGGCCTGTCCGAAGCCGTAAACGCGAGGAGAGAAATATTCATCGCGCTCGGCGGCGGCGTGATAGATCGAGGTCTTGAGCGTCGGGCTGCCGGGTTGCGAGACGGTGCCGTAGGATTCGGTGAAATCCACCAGGGTGCGGTTGCGCGCATCCAGCCAGTTTTCCGTAGGGATCGCGCGGACCAGACTGATGCCGGCGGTGAACGTCTCGCTATCCTGCGTGGCCTCCACCAGGCTCGCGCCGGCGGTAACCGTGCCGGACCAATCCTCAAAGAAACCCGGACTATGCATCACCGCCTTCTGGAACGCATCCGCGCTTACGATGTTGCTCACATTCGCGACCGGGATCGATTGCGGCGGCGTGGCGCCCACTTCAATTTTCTGATCCGCCACGGTAATGGTTCCCTGCGGAACCGGCGCTTCATTTTTATGAACGATTTTGACGCCCTTCGGAATGACGGCGAATTTCTGGGAGGCGTGAAGTTCCCTGATATTTTTCCAATCGACTTTAATTTCGCCGATCATGTCGCTCTTGAAGGTGATCTGGCCGCCGGCCGCGCTCACCAGATGGCCCACCAGCTTGTCGCCATTGGTGAAGATCAAAACATCCGGATCGGGTTTCGGCGCCTGCGCGTACATCACGCCCGCCGCGAAAAAAATTGCGAGACAGCCACTGGAAGATCTCTGAAACATGTTCATTTCATTCTAACGAAGCAACCGGCAGCACTCGCGCGCGATTTCCCATTCTTCCTCGGCGTGGATCACCAGAATGCGCGGGTGCAGAAACTCGAACCTGGCTGCGACGATATCGCGCAAGGGCGCGCAATTTTCCCCGATACCCCCGGTGAACACGATTGCGTCCAGAGCACTCTCATGCGCGTCCGCGAGCGATCCAAGCATCGCGCCAATCTCGCGGCACAAACGATGCGCGTAAATCTCGAAGGCGAGGCGCGCGCGTTGGTTTCCCTGTTCCATCGCTTCGAGAACGCGGCGCATATCGCCCGAAACGCCGGAGATCCCCAGCAGGCCCGATTCGCGGTTGAGAATTTCGTCAAGCTGCTCCGCGGTATACCCGCGATGCCGCAGCAGATAAATGATGATCGCCGGATCGATCGATCCGCTGCGGGCGCCCATCATGAGACCTTCGAGCGGCGTGAATCCCATGGTGGTGTCGACGCTTTTTCCATCGCGCACCGCGGCGAGCGACGCGCCGTTGCCGAGATGGCAGGTGATGAGACGCAGATGCTTGCCCGGAATTTGCGCGCCCGGAATTTGCGCGGCCGGAATTTGGGCGCCCAGAATTTCCGCGGCGCGGCGCGAGGCGTATTGATGGCTGATGCCGTGAAACCCGTAGCGCCGGATACCGTGATCGAGCCATTCATAAGGACCGGGATAAACGTAGGCGGCGGGCGCGAGCGTCGCATGAAAAGCCGAATCGAACACCGCGACTTGCGTGGCGTTGAAAATGCGCCCGGCGGTTTCAATCGCGGCCAGCTCGAATCGATTGTGCGCGGGGGCGACCTCCGCTGCCGCCGCGATCGCCGCGCGAACTTCGTCCGTCAGAATCGTGCTCTGGCGATATTTCGCGCCGCCGTGGACGATGCGATGGCCCACGGCGTCCACCTTTCCGGGAACCGATCGGAGCAGCGGCGAAAGAATTTCGGGAATCGGGCGGCTATCGGTATCGACCTGCGCTTCCCACAACGGCTTCGGCGGATCAGAGGGCGGATCATTGGCCATCTCGGGGGCCATCTCGGGGGCCATCTCGGGGGAAATTTCATCGAGCCGGCATTTGAAAGTGCTGGAGCCTCCGTTCAGAACCAGAATTCTCATGACGGCCATTTCCAGTCGCGGATTTCGGGCAGGTCGTCGCCATGCTCGGCGATGTACAGCTTGTGCTCGATCAGCTTATCGCGCAGCAGTTGCTTGAAATGTGCGCCGATGGGCTGCAAGCGCGGAACGCGGTCGATCACGTCGATGGCAAGATGGAAGCGATCGAGATCGTTGCGCACGGTCATATCGAACGGAGTGGTGGTCGTTCCTTCTTCCTTGTATCCGCGGACGTGCAGATTGTCGTGATTGGTGCGGCGATAGGTGAGCCGGTGAATCAGCCACGGGTAGCCGTGGAACGCGAACACGATCGGCTTGTTGGTGGTGAAAATCGAATCGAAATCATGATCGGCGAGGCCGTGCGGATGCTCGCTCGGCGGCTGAAGCGTCATCAGATCGACGACGTTGACCGCTCGAATCCGGATGCCCGGCACATGCCGGCGCAGCAGATCGATTGCGCCCAGCGTTTCGAGCGTCGGAATGTCGCCGCAGCACGCCATAACGACGTCCGGCTCGCCCGCGTCATCGTTGCTCGCCCACTCCCAGATGCCGATTCCGGCGGTGCAGTGCTTGATCGCCGAATCCATGTCGAGATATTGCAGCGCGGGCTGCTTTCCCGCGACGATCACGTTCACATAATTGCGGCTGCGCAGGCAGTGGTCCGCGACCGAGAGCAGAGAGTTCGCATCCGGCGGCAGATAGACGCGCACGATCCCGGCTTTCTTGTTGACCACGATGTCGAGAAATCCCGGGTCCTGGTGGCTGAATCCGTTGTGATCCTGCCGCCACACGTGCGAGCTGAGCAGATAATTGAGCGACGCGATGGGCCTGCGCCAACCCACCGTAAGCGATTCCTTCAACCACTTGGCGTGTTGATTGAACATCGAATCGACGATGTGAATAAAGGCCTCATAGCAGTTGAACAGGCCGTGCCGTCCGGTCAGCAGATAGCCTTCGAGCCAACCTTCGCAAAGATGTTCGCTCAACACTTCCATGACGCGGCCGTCGGGCGAGAGATGATCGTCGCCGGGAATGATCTGCGCCATCCAGTCGCGATCGGTCGCCTCGAACAGCGCGTTCAGCCGATTCGAGTTGGTCTCGTCCGGTCCCATCACGCGGAAATTTCGCGATTCCAGGTTCTCTTTCATGACGTCGCGCAGAAACTCGCCGAGCACGCGCGTGGCTTCGCCCACGGTGGTTCCAGGCTTCGCCACGCCGACCGCGTATTTGCGGAAATCCGGCAGATGAAGGTCCTTGAGCAGCAGGCCGCCGTTGGCGTGCGGATTCGCGCCCATGCGCCGTGCGCCCTTGGGAGCCAGCTCGCGCAACTCCGGAATCAGGCTCCCGCCATCGTCAAACAATTCGTCGGCGCGATAGCTTTTCATCCATTCTTCGAGCAGTCTCAGGTGCTCCGGATTCGTGCGAACCTGATCGAGCGGAACCTGGTGAGCGCGCCATGTGCCTTCCACTGGTACGCCGTCGACGGTCTTCGGGCCGGTCCATCCCTTCGGCGAGACGAGCGCGATCATGGGCCAATGGGGCCGTTTCTCAACGCCGTGTTCGCGCGCGTCCTTTTGAATCGCGCGAATTTCGTTGACGACGTTTTCAAGCGTCTCTGCCATCGCCTGATGCATCGGCGCCGGGTCGCGGCCTTCGACGAAATGCGGCTCGTAGCCGACGCCGCGCAGAAAATCGATCAATTCGTCCCGCCCGATCCGCGCGAGAATGGTGGGATTCGCGATCTTGTAGCCGTTTAGATGCAGAATCGGAATCACGGCGCCGTCGTGAACCGGATTGAGAAATTTGTTGGAATGCCAGCTCGCCGCCAACGGTCCGGTTTCGGCTTCGCCATCGCCGATCACGCAAATCGCCAGCAGATCGGGGTTGTCGAACACCGCGCCGTGCGCGTGCAGCAGCGAATAACCGAGTTCGCCGCCTTCATGAATCGAGCCCGGAGTTTGCGCCGCCGCGTGGCTCGGGATGCCGCCGGGGAAGGAAAACTGCTTGAACAGGCGCTTCATCCCCTCGGCGTCTTCGGTGATGTTCGGGAACAGCTCGGAATACGAACCTTCCAGATACGTGTTGGCGACCATCCCCGGGCCGCCGTGCCCCGGTCCGCAGATGTAAATCATGTCGAGGTCGTATTTCTTGATCAGCCGGTTCGCATGCGCGTAGATAAAATTCAAACCCGGCGTCGTTCCCCAATGGCCCAGCAAACGCGGCTTGATATCGTCGACCCGCAGCGGCCGTATCAGCAGAGGATTGTCATAAAGGTAAATCTGCCCGACCGAGAGATAATTCGCGGCGCGCCAATACGCGTCGATTTTACGAAGTTCGTCGTCAGCAAGTGGCACAGTCCCTTGGTACCACACTCGTATGGCAGCGAGATTAACCGATGCATACTAGAGAAATGCGCATCGTGCTCGGTTCTGATCATGCCGGATTCGAAATGAAGCAGGATCTGGTTTCCTTCGTCCGGAAACTGGGTCATGAGGTTTTGGATGTGGGCACGGACAGCACCGCGCCGGTGGACTACCCGGATTACGCCGAAGCGGTGGGCCAGGCGATGCGGTCGCAGCAAGCCGAGCGCGGCATTCTGATCTGCGGCAGCGGCGTCGGCGCGTCCATCGCCGCGAACAAGCTCCCCGGAGTGCGCGCCGGGTTGTGCCACGACTGCTACTCGGCGCATCAAGGCGTGGAGCACGACGCGATGAATGTTCTGGTGCTGGGATCGCGCATTATCGCCGCGGAACTGGCGCACGATCTGGTGCAGCGTTTTCTGAGCGCGCAATTCACGCACGAAGAGCGACATGTCCGGCGTCTCGCCAAAGTCGACAAACTGGAACAGCGCTTCCAGTGCAAGTAGCGACGCAAAGTAGCGACGCTGCGCGGTTTCGCGCAAAGCCATCTCCCGTGGCCCCCGGGGAAATTTCTCTCTGTAACGCACACAAAAGATGACCTTTAGGATACCCACGCCCTTGCGCTCCAGCCCGGGGTTGGAACAGGAGCTTCCAGTCAAAACGGCCGAGCTCGCTGCTGGGTTATAACACCCAGGGCCTGTGATTTGGCGCATAGTTTTTCCCTTATCCTAGGGGAATTTCTTTTCTTAACACATACAAAACGTTACGTTTGGGTGACGCGCGCCTTTGGATTGCAGCGTGCGCTGGGGGTCCCGGGGAGTTGACTCTAACATGCGGATCCCATTTTTACATTCGGCAGGACTTCGGCGTTTTGCGATGCTCAGTGTGGTCGCGGGCGCCGCCATCTTGAGCAGTGCGCCTCGTGCGACGTTTCCCAAAACAGACAAGGCGCATTATAAGGACCAAGCGACGCTTGATTTCGTGCTTCCAGGCTTAGTGGTCACCATTAATTCTGCTTCTATTGCCAGTAACGGTACCATCCAAACTAACTTCACACTCACAGACCCTTCAGGACTCGTGCTGGATCGGCTAGGGGTCAATACACCCGGAGCGGTTTCCGTCAGCTTTGTGATTGGCGCGATTCCACAAGGCGCGGCGAAGGTTGGTTCCGGCCAATACATCAGCTATATCACCCATCAGGTGACGGCAACCGCCGGAGCGGCTTGCCCCGCCTCGATTTGCGTGGGAGGTACTGCTACGCAGCCGACCAGCGATTCCGGCGGAACCTATGTGGCGAACGCCGATGGCAGCTACACGTACACCTTCGGCAATAAGGCACCGACGGGATTCGATCCGACGATCACAACGACCATCGGCATTTATGCGTCCCGCAACCTTTCCGCCTTTGGTCTGGCGACCTATTATGGAGATGCCCTCTTCAACTTCGTGCCGAACGGATCCAAGGTGACCGTGGTGCGCGATGTGGTGGACACCACCGCCTGCAATCAGTGCCACGATCCTCTGGCCCTGCACGGCGGATCGCGCCAGCTCACCGGGCTGTGCATCATCTGTCACCAGCCGCAGAATACGGACCCGAATACCGGCAACCTGCTGGACTTTAAGGTCATGATCCACAAGCTCCACGACGGAGCGTATCTGCCCAGTGTAGTGGCCGGCGGGAAGTATGAGATTATCGGCTACATGAATTCGATCAGCGATTTTTCGACGATCGTTTTCCCGGACGATGTTACCAACCAGACCACGACTCCGAACGGCGTCCGCGATTGCGCCAAGTGCCACACTTCGGCCGCTTCGCAGTCCGGGCAGTACATGACGAACCCCACGCGCGTGGCGTGCGGCTCCTGTCACGACGACGTAAATTTCGCCACCGGCGTGAATCACCCGGGCGGCCCGCAGTTTGACGACAACGAGTGCTCCACCTGCCACATTCCGAAAGGCGAGATGGAGTTCGACGCGTCGATCGCGGGCGCGCACACCATTCCGACGCTTTCGACACAGTTGCCCGGCACGACGTTCGCGCTGCAGAAGGTGACCAATGGCGTGGCGGGTAAATCGCCGACGGTGACCTTCCTGTTGACCAACAAAGCCGGTGCCGCGATACCCCCGAGCTCAATGGCCAGCCTGTCGCTGGTGATCACAGGCCCGACGACGGACTATCCTTCGTCCACAAGCGAAAGCGCAACCGGCGCGACCTGCTCAGCGTCCGGCGTCTGCACGTACACGTTCAAGTACGTGATCCCGTCGACGGCGACCGGCACGTACACCATCGGTATCGAGGGCTACGCGAACATCACTCTCGATGCGGGCACGACCATCGCGCAAACGGTTCGCGATGACGGCCTGAACCAGGTCATCAATTTCTCGGTGGATGGTTCGCCGGTGACGCCGCGGCGCACCGTGGTCGAGCTGGCAAATTGCAACGTGTGCCACAACAATCTGGCGCTGCATGGCGGCCTTCGCAACAACGTGACCTACTGCCCGGTGTGCCACAATCCGAACGGGACCGACTCCTCGGAGCGGCCGGTAACGGCGGGACCGGCGCAGGGAATCAACTTCGCGCTGCTGGTCCATAAGATCCACACCGGAACCAATCTGACCCAGAACTTTACCGTATATGGGTACATGGGCTCGGTCAACAATTTCAACGGCGTCCTGTTCCCCGGCAACCTGGCGAATTGCGACAAGTGCCATGCGACCGGCTCGAACGAGCTGCCGATCGCCGCTGTGTTGCCGGTAGTGAATCCGCAGGGATTCATCAGTCCGGCCGGACCGACCACGTCGGCATGCACGGCGTGTCATGATCCGGAGGCGACTTCTTCTCACGCTCTGGCCAACACCACAATTCTCGGCGAATCGTGCGTGGTTTGCCATGGGCCGGACGCGCAGTTCTCAGTAGATTCGGTGCATACGATCGAGATTCCGGCAGCCAGTCCGAACCAGTAATGGCGAGTGACCGACCACGGAGGAAAACAATGGAACGGCCGCTATGTTCGTTCACGATCCGATACGGCGTAGCGGCCGTATTTTTCGCCCTGCGGCTCGCGGGACAAGCGCCGGCAACCGAGCCGGCCAAGCAGGAAGCCGCGAAAGCCGAAACGAGACCCCCGGCGACCTACGCAGGAACAGAAGCCTGTCTGGTGTGCCACGAAGAGGTGGGCGGGAAGTTCGCAACCAATCCGCACCACGTTCTTGAAACGCAGAAGGGCGGACCCTGGGCGGGAAAAACCTGTGAGGCGTGCCATGGGCCGGGCAGCCGGCACGCAGAGTCGGTTGATCCCAAGGATATTCGCGATCCCGTGAGGCTTGCGTCCGCGGAATCCGAGCGCGTTTGTCTCACATGTCATCTCAATACCCGCGTGCATGGAGGGCATATCGAGAGCAGCCACACCAAGAATCAGGTAGTGTGCGTGAGCTGCCACACGATGCACGAGACGCCGGAACAACTGGTGCCGCGAACGGCCGACGGGATCAACGCCAAGTGCGCGGGCTGTCACGTGTCGGTGTGGGCCAGTTTTCAAAGGCCGTATCGTCATAAGCTGCCCGAAGGCGCGATGAGCTGCGTCGACTGTCACGACCCGCACGGGCGTCCCGTGACCACGCAGGCCCGCTCGGTGATCGGCAATCAGGCCGGTTGCTATGAGTGCCATGGCGATAAGCGCGGACCGTTCATCTTCGAGCACGAACCGCTGCGCACCGACGGGTGCACGGCGTGCCACATGCCGCATGGATCGGCAAATCCGCGAATGCTGACGCGCGCGAACATCGAGACGGTGTGTCTTGAATGTCACGCCAACATCAGCAGCCCGAAACCGGCGCTGGGTGGAGTGCCTCCGGCGTTTCACGATCTGCGCAGTCCGGTGTATCAGAACTGCTCGGTGTGCCACGTGAAGGTCCACGGATCGAACGTAGACAGGACGTTTCTACGATGAGACGCCTCACATTTTTAGCGCTCTGTTTGAGCCTCGCGGGATGGGCGGCTGACGATCTGCAGCAGACCGCGGCATCGGCGGATCCATCGGCGAATCAGGCCGCTTCATCCACTGCGCCTCCGGCCCAGGCGCCCGCGCAAAGCACAACTCAGGCTGCGCCTCCCGCGCAAGCTCCGCCGCAAAGTCCAACCCAGGCCGCGCCTCCGCCCCCGCAAGCGCCCGCGGGATCCGAATCGATCACCGGCAGCATCGACCTGGGTTATCGATTCGTGACCGGTATCGGCGGCAGCAATCTGGCGTATCGCAGCATTGTCGATCTCGGCGAGGGTCCGCGATTGCTGGGTTTGAACGCGACCATCCAGGATCCCACCAAGCGCTTCTTCGACCGGCTGACTGTCAGCGGAATCGGCTGGGGCGGCGACCCCTATACCACGGCGCACGTGGATGCGTCCAAGCAGCGCTGGTACCGTTTCACGTTCGATTACCGCAGCATCGCGTATTTCGACGCGCTGCCGTCCTTCGCGAATCCCTTCGCGGGAAACGGAATCCTGCTCGATCAACAATCCTTCGACATCCGGAAACGAATGGCGAATTTCGCGCTGGAGCTGCGGCCCGCGTCGCACGTGATTCCCTATCTTCAGTACTCGCGGGATTCCGATCACGGAACCGGCGTCACCGATTTTGTTTCGAGCGAGATCGCGACGTTTCCGGTCGCGAATCTCACTAGCGAGCACACCGACAATTATCGCGGCGGCGTCCGCTTCGAGTTTCCGAAGTTCCACGCGACGCTCGAAGAGGGCGCGACGGTCTTCCAGGACAACGAACAGGTTACCTATAGCGGCCAGAACCCCGGAAACTTTCCCGCGCCGTTCTTCGGCGAGACGCTCGATTTGACCAAACTGCTGGAAGCCTACGGGATTCGGGGGACCAATCCTTACTCGCGCGTGATGCTGACGGCGACGCCCTGGAGCTGGCTCGATCTGTACGGCCAATTTTCCTACAGCATGGGCCAGACCAACGTGAATTACACGCAGGCGAACAACGGCGAGTTCGTCGATCTGAGCTCGCTGCTGTTCTATATGAGCGAACAGGATCTTTTGACGGGTGCGGCGAAGCAGCCGCATACTTCGGGCACGGTCGGACTCGAGATGCGCCCGCTCAAACACATCCGGCTGGTCGAGAGCTGGACCACGGATCGCCTGCACACAGCATCATCCTCCGACCTGGCGCAGGCGCTTGTGGCGGCTTCGGGCGCCATCACGGAGCCGCCCTCGCTTTCCACATTCCGGCTGGTGGACAACTACAGCCAGCAGTCCTTCGACATTTTCTACGACGTGACGTCGAAGCTCACGCTCCACGGCGGTGAGCGCTACACCTACGGCGACACCACGGTGCCTCCGTTTTATGGAACGGGGTTTGAAACGGGCTCGCTCAGCCGGCAAGCCGGCGTGGCCGGCGCGAACCTGCATCTGAACCAGAAAATCAGCGCGAATTTCGATTTTGAAGGCGGCAATTCGAATTCGGTGTATTATCTAACCAGCCTTCAGGATTACCGGAAATATCGCGCGCGGGTGCGCTATCAGCCCATCCAATCGCTCTCGATCACCTGGAACCTGAATTTCCTCAACAACGATAATCCGATTCCGGGCGTGAATTACCGTTTCTCGAGCAAAGACGACGGAGTCTCGCTGCTGTGGACCGCCGGCAAGCGCTTCAGCATTCTGGGAGACTACGCGCGGACGACCATCTACTCGGATATTCTGTACGTCGCTCCGCCGCTCAACACCAGCACCCAATCGATTTATTGGGAGGACGCGCATCAAGCCAGCGCGCTGCTGGATTTCAATCTGCTGCAGATCGGCAAGCGGACGCTGCACCTTTCGGCCGGGGGTTCGCTGTTTACAGGACACGGAACCCGTCCGACGCGTTTTTATCAACCGATGGCGAAGCTGGTTTTCCCACTCGCCAATCATATCGACTGGACGACGCAGTGGAGCTGGTACGGATTCAATGAGCCGATCTACCAGTTCGAAGGCTTTCGAACCACGGTCGTCACCACCGGCCTGCGCTTTACGCGATAGCCCAACTATATGAACTTCGAAAACAGCCCTCTATTGGTGATTTGGGAAGTAACTCAAGCCTGCGATCAGCGGTGCGCCAACTGCCGGTCGACGGTCCATTCCGAGCGCGACCCGCTCGAACTGACGACGGAGGAAGGATTCCACCTGCTCGAGCAGGTGCGCTCCTTCGGCAACCCGCTCATGGTTTTTACGGGCGGAGATTTGCTGAAGCGTCCCGACATTTATGAACTGATCGGGAAGAGCGTGGGCGTCGGCTTGCGCACTAACGTGACGCCCAGCGCCACCCAAAGGATGACCGACAGTGCGATCGACCGGTTCCAGGAGTGCGGCGTCTCCCGGATGGCCATCGGCCTGGACGGGCCGGACGCGGAAACGCACGACGGAATCCGCGAATGGCCCGGAGGCTATGATCGCGCCATGGCTGCGCTCCGGCGCGCGCAGAGGATCGGCCTGGAGACCCAGGTCCAGACCGTCGTCACCCAGCGCAATCGCCAGATGCTTCCCCAAATCGCGGAGCGCGTGTTCGAGGTCGGGGCGAAGCTGTGGAGCGCCTTTTTTTCGGTCTCGGGCGGCCATGACGAGGATCTCACCGGGGAGGAGTACGAGAGGGTCTTCGAGACCCTGTTCGCTTTGTCGCGCCTGGCGCCCTTCGATATCCGCACCACCGAAGGCACGCATTACCGGCGCTACGTCGCCCAGCGCCTGAAAGCCGAACACATGCGGCGCGCGCACTGGCGGACCGCGCCGGTCGGCGACGGCAAGGGATTCGTGTTCGTCTCTCATACCGGCGAGATTTTCCCGAGCGGTTTTTTGCCCGTTTCCGGCGGCAACGTGCGCGAGCAGTCCATTGTCGAGGTGTATCGCAACCACGAGCTGTTCAAGCTGCTTCGGGATCCGCACAGGCACGAAGGCAAGTGCGGGCGGTGCGAATATCACCGCATCTGCGGAGGCTCGCGAGCGCGGGCTTACGCGCTCACCGGGAATTACCTGGCGGAAGATCCGCGCTGCATTTATCAGCCTGTGGCGAAAACCTCCTGAGCCGGAAATGAGGGGTTAAAGGGCGAGCTTTCACACAGACTCTGGACCGGCCGGCATCGCCGTCGCGTCCTCGTTTACTGTAAATCCGTGTTTGCTGTAAATCTTTGTTTACTGTAAATCTTTCGGAATGGCGCCGGACATGAATTCGCCCACGTCGTGCTTCAGCTTTGTGTGCGAATCGCTGTCGATGTACAGCATGTGGCCGGCCTGGTAGAAATCCCAGGTGATCTGCTTGTGCATCTCGGGACCCAGGCCCATGTGCTTGAAAGTGTACTCGACGGCATAATACGGCGTCGCGAGATCGAAGTACCCGGCGGCGATCATCAGCTTCATATAAGGATTCTTGGTGAATGCGTTGCGGAGCAGGGCGGTGGTGTCGCCGAAACCGTTCTGCGCCTGATAATCCCAGGGCTGAATCCCGCCGGAGGGATAGTAAAACATGTCGGTTTTGTATCCCAGCTCGTCGCGAATGTAGCTCAGGAACATCGCGGTGAACGGCGGCGTGATCTGGGTGCTCGACGGATCATAGCCGCCGGCTTCGGTAAGTGGCGCGGGACCCGCCAGGCGCCCGTCATACCGGCCGATGACTTCATGCTCGTTGTGCATCAGCTCGCGCGTAAAATGCTGCACGTCCCAGCGCAGGTTGTTTTCGTCGAGATATTTGGCGTCGAGGCCGGTGTATCGCACCAGCTTGTCGATCACGGCCTTGCGCTGCGCGGGGGAAAGATCATCGCCCTGATTCAGCGCGGCGGCGTAATCCCCGAGCGCGAAGCCTTGCACTTCGTTGAGGAACGATTTCAGATCCTTCTTCTGCAAATCCGCCGCGACCTTTTTGTGATACCAGGCGTCGGCCGCATAGGTGGGCATCTCCAGCTCGTAGACCAGATCGTCGCTGCGGCTCCAGATGGTTTCGAGATTGAGGGTCGTGCCGATCAGGATCACGCCGTTGAAGGCCATGCCGCGATCGATCAGGTAACCGGCGAGTCCGGCGGCGCGGAACGTCCCGTAGCTTTCGCCGGCGATGAACAGCGGCGATTTTTCGCGGTCGCTGCGCGTCACGTACATGCGCATGAACTCGCCGACGGATTGAATATCTCCGGAAACGCTATTCATGCGGCGCGCGATCGCCACGGTTCTCGCGCGGCTGTAGCCGGTGCCCACCGGATCGATGAACACGAGATCGGTCAGGTCGAGCCAGGTGTCCTGATTGTCTTTCAATCGATACGGCGGAGGCGGCATGCCGCCGTTCGGCATCAACATGGGACTCCGCGGACCCATGCCTCCGATGTGCACCCACATCGACGCCGAACCGGGACCGCCGTTGAAGCAGAATGTGAGGGGCCGTTTCGACGGATCGGCGCCGTCGAGCGTGTAGGCCATGTAAAAGATGTGCGCCTCGGTCTGGCCGGAGGAATCCCGGAGCGGCATCTGCGCGAGGGTCGCGGTGTAGTTGAGGGTCTTGCCGTTGACGGTGATGGAGTGATGCGTCACCACCGGGGTTTCGTCGATGTCGCCGCCGATCGCGGGGCCGGGACCGGGAATGCCGCCGCGTCCGCCGCGTCCTCCGGGAGCCTCGGGTTCGGGCGCGGGCGCGGGCGCGGGAGGCTGCTGCGCTGCGGGAGCCTGGGCCGCCGCGCCTCGACCCTGCGTCGGAGCCTGTTGGGCCAGCATGAAAGCAGGGATCGCAAGCCAGAGAAATGCCCTCATTCTGTTTCACCTCGAAAAAAAGAGTCCATTCCGGTCATGATATTCCAATTCGCCGTGTACCTGCACCCGTCGCGGATGGAAAAGGCCCGCCGCAGGCTCAAAAGGTCCGCCGCAGGCTCGAAAGGCCCGCCGCAGGCTCAAAAGGCCCGCCGCAGGCTCGAAAGGATTGATAGGCTCTATACATGCGTTATGTTTCCTTCGCGCTGATGGTCGCGTCCTGCGCTTGGGCCGGGGCGCGCTTCGAGATTTCGTTCGCGCCCGCGGCGCATTCGCAGCCGATCACGGGACGCGTGTTCGTGGTGCTGTCGAAGACCGAAACGCCGGAGCCTCGCCTGCAAGCCGGCGTCTGGCGAACCTATGAGGCTCCGTTTTTCGGACTCGACGTCGACCAATGGCAGGCCGGACGATCCGTCGCGATCGACGGATCGACGCCCGGCTATCCGCTGGCGAGCCTTCAGCAAATTCCGGCCGGCGATTACTACGTGCAGGCGCTGGTGAACGTCTACACGCAGTTTCACCGCTCCGACGGCCACACGATTTGGGCGCACATGGATCAATGGGAGGGGCAGAAATTCAATCGCTCGCCGGGGAATCTGTTCAGCGCGGTCAAGAAAGTTCATCTGGATGCGAACGCCGGCTACGACGTGAAGCTCGAATTGACGAACGTGATTCCGCCCGTCGAGGTTCCCGCAGACACGGCATGGGTGAAGCGCGTCAAGATTCAGAGCAAGCTGCTGACGGCGTTCTGGGGCCATCCGTTCTACATCGGCGCGACGGTTCTGTTGCCCAAAGATTACGACCGGCATCCCGGCGAGCGTTATCCGGTGATCTACATTCAGGGACATTTCAGTCTTGGCGCGCCGTTCGGATTCACCGAGTCCGCACCCGGCGGAGGCCGCGGGCAGGCGGGCGCGGCGTTTGCCAAAGAATGGATGTCGGACAATTTTCCGCGCATGATCGCGGTGACGTTCCAGCATCCGACGCCGTATTTCGACGATTCCTATGCGATGAATTCGGCCAACGACGGTCCGTTCGGCGACGCGCTGTTCGGGGAGCTGATTCCGTACCTGGAGGAGCATTTTCGCCTGAGCCGGAATCCGCCGGAGCGATTCCTGACAGGAGGGTCGACGGGCGGATGGGAATCGCTGGCACTCGAGGTCCATCATCCCGATTTTTTCGGCGGAACGTGGACGTTCTATCCAGATCCGGTCGATTTCCGGCGCTGGGAAGCGGTCAATATTTATGAAGATCCGAACGCGTTCGAAGTGCCCGGGGAGCGGTTGGTGCCGTTCGAGCGTCCCATGATGCGATTGCCGGACGGCCAGATGGTGCAGACGGTGCGGCAGAAGAGCCAACTGGAAGCGGTGCTCGGGAGTAACGGCCGGTCCGGCGAGCAGTATAACGCTTGGGAGGCGGTGTACGGTCCGGTGGGCGAAGACGGATACGTGCGCCAGTTGTGGGACAAATCGACAGGAAAGATCGATCGCGAGGTGGCGATGTATATGCGCGATCACGGCTACGACCTCTCCTATTACGTGCGGACGAACTGGGCGGCGCTCGACGCGAAGTTGAAAGGCAAACTGCACCTGTATGTCGGCGATGCGGACAACTATTTTCTGAACCTCGCGGTTTACCTGTTCGAGGATTTCATGAAGACCACGGACGCGCAGGCGACGTTCGAGTATGGCCGTCCGCTGAAGGGCCACGGCTGGCAGCCCATGAGCAACGCCGAACTGGTGCGGATGATGGCTGCGCAGGTGCCGCACAAGCCATGAGCGCTATGCTGAATTCTTTATGATCCAATTGCGCAATATCGAAAAATACTTTGAACATGGACCGACGAAAACGTTTGTGCTTCGCCGAATCAACGTCGAGATCAGGGAAGGGGAATTCGTTTCCATCATGGGCCCTTCGGGCGCGGGCAAATCGACGCTGCTGCACCTGATCGGCATGCACGACTCGGCCTGGACCGGCGAATACCACTTCCTGGATCACCCGATTCACAAGCTCAAGAAGAAAGATCGCGACGAGGTTTACAAGAAATATTTCGGCTTCGTGTTTCAGAGCTACCATCTGCTGGATTCGCTGACGGTGTATGAGAACCTCGACATTCCGTTGTCGTACCGCAACGTCAAGAAGGCTCAACGGGACAGCATGGTGTGCGACACGCTCGACCGATTTCAGATTGTCGGCAAGAAGGATCTGTTCCCCAATCAGCTTTCGGGCGGCCAGCAGCAGCTGGTCGCGATAGCACGGGCGATCATCGCGAATCCCAAAGTGATTCTCGCAGACGAGCCCACCGGCAACCTGCATTCCAGTCAGGCGAAGGAAATCATGGAGGTGTTCAAGAAGCTGAACGAATCCGGCACCACGATCGTTCAGGTGACGCATTCGGAATCGAACGCGGCGTATGGCCACCGGATCATCAAAATCGTCGACGGGTGGATCGCGAACGATTGATTATTTATTGGGAGCCGCGTCGGCGGGTTTGGCGAGCAGAGCCTTGATATCCGGCGGCGGCTCGAAGCGCCCGGCGGGGATCTCCTGGTTCACTTTGACGGTCTGAATGGTCATGACAATGTCCTGACCGGCGGCGCGCTGCACCATTTTGGAGGGCATCAGAATACCGTCGAAATTCTTGTAGTCGGAGACCATCAATTCCGCTGAAATATCGCCCATCTGGCTGGCCGCAACCACGGAGCTCTTCACCGCGAGACCGGATTTTTTCTGATAATAGGTCGTTTCCGCGTGGCCATCGGCGGGGGTGAGCACCACTTTGTAGCATTCCTCGCCATCGATGGTTTCGACACCAACGGTCTCGGCTTTGTCGTAGAGCTTTTTCCAGTTCAGCTCATGATTGAAAACCGACTCGCGAATGGCTTGCGACTTTTCGACGCCGGACTTTACCCGCGGGCCTAACATGGCGCTCTTCTCCCAAGCGATTCCATCCGCCGATCCCTGTTCAAATTTACCCACGCCCTCAAATTCGATGACGGTGTACATCTTGTCGGGCGCGGCGGCGTACCGGTTGAGCGTGCCCTTCAATCCCTGCGCGGTGTACTCGACGGAGCCACTGGCGATTTCGCTGGTCCGTTTCTCGTAGGCCGCTCGTCCGCCGGTGACTTCGACGTACCGGTTCAGGATGGCTTCGGGCGTCGGAAGGGCGTCATCGGCGGCAAACGCCGGCGCCATGATGGAAGCGAGCAAGGCGAACAGCGCGATCCTTCTCGTCATTGCTTTGTCCTCTGGGTTTGCGTCCTCTGCTTACTTATCCACTGTAGCGCAGCGTCGATGACCGGATCGTGGCCGGCGAGCAGAGCCGCGCGCGTCAGATGCACTTCCTCATCGGGAACCACGCCGTTGCCTTCGAGCGCCTTGCCGCCTGCCGAAATATAATTCGCCATCGCGTATTGGAATCCGTCGCCGTTGGGGAGCTTTTCGATGATGCTCGGCAGCGCGGCCGCGGCCGACCGGGTGCCGAAGATGCGCGCGCGGCCCAGATCCTTCAGCCCTCCCGCGAAAATCTCCGAGGTCGAAGCGGAGCTTCCATCCATCAGGATCGCCACCGGTCCGCCGAACACTTCGGACCGCCGGTTGATGAAGAAATTCAGCGTGTTGTCGCGCATTACCATGGTGCCGAGGCGCTGATTGGGTTTGTCCACCAGCCAGCCGGCCATGCCCATCGCCATGCCGCCGATTCCGCCGGGATTGCCGCGCAGATCGATGATCAGGCCGTCGCATTTCAGGCAATCGCTGACCGCGCTCGAAAATTTCGGCATCACGCGAACCACGTCCAAAAACATATTGAAGCGAATATAGCCGGTGTTGCCGATTTTTTTCGTTTCGAGCCAAACGAATTCGGGCGGGAGATTGCCGAAGTGCGTCACCTCGCCTCGCGGCAAGGCCAGATCGAGGTTGAGCGCGACGCGCTTATTGGCACCGTCGAGAAATACGAGGGGCATTTTCGAGTCCGCCGGCCCGCTCACGCGGGAGTCGACCGCGCGCTCGAGTTGAAGCTCGTGAATGATGGAGGTTGACTGCAATTTTTCGATGACGGGAGCGAGATCTTTGCCGCGCGCGCTGAGCACGACCCATCCCGTTTTCACGCCGGCTTTCTCCGCGGGAGACCCCGGATCGATGCGCGTCACCACAGCCTGATGGTCCAGGACCCGCAGCTCGATTCCGGTCGAGCCGTCGCCGCTATCGTCGTCGCCATTCACTTCGCTGTAAGTCGCCGCAGGCAGGATTCCGAAATGAGTTTGGTTCAACCGGTCGAGCATCTCGCGCATGACGTTGCGCGCGCCTTCCATGCTGTCGGCTTGGTCGATTTTGGGGCGATATTCGTCGTGAATCGCCTGCCAGTCGAGCCCGCCGGGATTTTTTTCCCAATGCTTGTCGCGAATGGTGGTCCAGATTTTTTCGAAAGACTCGATATTGAGTTGCTTCTGATCGGGCGTGAGCTGAGCGTGCAGCGCGAGGGCAAACAGAATCAGCCAGGAATGAACCCGAAGGAGCACGCGTTGGCGGCGCATGAGGCTTACGGCACCAATCTCGCGAGCGATTCTTCATAGGGCGCGCGGGCCACGCCACGCTCGGTTATGATCGCAGTCACGTAGCGGGCCGGGGTCACGTCGAAGGCGGGATTCTCCACTTCGATGTTTTCGGGCGCAACGGCGACGCCGAACACGTGGGTTACTTCCGATGCGGCGCGCTGCTCGATGGGGATGTCACCACCCGACTGGATCTTCAGGTCGAGTGTGGAGAGCGGCGCGGCGACATAGAACGGCACGTCGTTTTCCTTGGCCAGCACGGCCAGCGAATAGGTGCCGATTTTGTTGGCCACATCGCCATTGGCGGCGATGCGGTCCGCGCCCACCACCACGCATCCGATGCGTCCGGAGTGCAGAAAATGACCGGCCATATTATCGGTGATCAGCTTGACCGGTATGCCGTCCTGTTGCAATTCCCACGCGGTGAGGCGCGCGCCCTGCAGAAACGGCCGCGTCTCATCGGCGAACACGTCGATTTTCTTGCCCGCGCTCACCGCCGCTCGAATCACGCCCAGAGCGGTACCATAGCCGGCCGTCGCCAGGGCGCCGGCGTTGCAGTGTGTAAGAACCGTCTTGCCGTCCGGAACCAGACTGGCGCCATTGCGGCCGATGGTCTGGCAGATGGCGATGTCCTCCAGGCGAATCTGCTGCGCTTCGCGGGTCATGTGGCGGACACGGTCGTCGTGCGGCGCGCCGTTGAGGCTCGCGTGGAGCCGGCGCATCCGCTCGATCGCCCAGAACAGGTTGACCGCGGTGGGCCGGGTAGCGGCGAGCGTGCGGCACACGGTCTCGAAATCAGCCTTTTCGGCGACGCCCAGGGCGACGCCCATCGCCGCCGCGACCCCGATCGCCGGCGCTCCGCGAATCACCATGTCGCGAATGGCGTCGGCCACCTGGGTATAGCTGCGGCACGTTACGAAGACTTCTTCGCGCGGAAGACGGCGCTGGTCGATCATCACGACGCCGGCATCCGTCCATTGAATCGTATCGACCATGAATCTCTATTGTGACGTACCAGCCAGACTGGTTTCATCAACGGTCTGACCTGAAAACATTGCTAACCTGAAAACACCGGATGCATCGAAAGCGGTTCGAATGGAAGCTTCGCGACAAGACTCTGAATCTCGGCGAGCGAACGCTGCTGCTGGGGGTGTTGAACGTCACGCCAGATTCGTTCAGCAACGGAGGAAAATACACCGATCCTGACCGCGCCTTCGCCCGCGCTGTGGAACTGGAAGAGCAAGGCGCGGACCTGATCGACATCGGCGCCGAATCCACGCGGCCCGGATCGGCGCGCATTTCCGAAGCCGAGGAACTGCGCCGCCTGGTGCCGGTGCTGAAGCGTTTGCGAAATAAGCTGACCGTGCCGATTTCGGTGGATACGTACAAAGCCGGGGTCGCCGAGAAGGCGCTGGAGTTGGGCGCGGACGTGATCAACGATCCGAGCGGCCTGACGTTCGATGCGGACCTGGCGCGCAAAGCCTCCAACGTGAACGCCGGGCTGATTCTGAATCATATGCGCGGAACGCCGGAAACATGGGCGAAGCTGCCGCCGTTAAAGCATGTAATGCGCACCATCGCCGCGGAACTGGACGCCTCGGTTCATCGCGCGGTGCGCGCGGGGGTCGACCGGAAGCGGATTCTGATCGATCCGGGCATCGGCTTCGGAAAGCGGAAGGAGCAGAACGCGGAAATTCTGGCGCAGCTCGGCGAGCTGGGAAGGCTGGATCTTCCGATCCTGGTAGGGCCTTCGCGAAAATCGTTTCTAACCAAAGACTCGCCCGGTGAAACCGAGTTTGCAACCGCCGCCGCGGTCACGGCTGCGATTCTGAACGGCGCGCACCTGGTGCGCGTGCATGACGTGACGGCGATGCGGGCGGTCGCCGAAGTCGCCGACGAGATTTTGCGCAACGGGGTTGAAGAATGAGCCGAGGACTGAAGTACGTTTTCGTGTGGCTGGCTTGTACGGTGGCGTGGGCAGCTGCGCCCGAGTACGGTTACCAGGTGGTGCACGTATATCCGCACGATCCGGCGGCGTTCACGCAGGGTCTGGAGTTTCGCGCCGGATTTTTATACGAAGGAACCGGTCTCGAAGGCCGATCGACGCTGCGCAAGGTGAAGCTCGAAACCGGGCAGGTATTGCAGGAGATCCGCATCGCGCCGCAGCTTTTCGGCGAAGGCATCACGGTGATCAATCAGCAGATCCTGGAACTGACGTGGAAGGCCGAATCCGGCTTCGTCTACGACCAGAATTCGTTTCGCGTGTTGCGGACCTTTCACTATCCGGGCGAAGGCTGGGGCTTGACCAACGACGGCTCGCAGATTTACATGAGCGACGGCTCGGCGCAGATCCGCGTGTGGGATGCGGTAACGCTCGCAGAGAAGCGCCGCATCACGGTTCATGACGGCGCCAAGCCGATCGAAGATGTGAACGAGCTCGAATGGGTGCGCGGCGAGATCTACGCCAACGTCTGGAAGACCGATAAGATCGCGCGCATTTCGCCCGTGGATGGAAAAGTCCTCGGCTGGATCGATTTGAAGGGCATTTTACCGGCGGCCGATCGCGACGGCGCGGACGTGCTGAACGGGATCGCGTATGACTCGCTGGGCGATCGGTTGTTCGTGACCGGGAAACTGTGGCCGAAGCTGTTCGAGATCCGGCTGGTGCCGAAGAGGAAGTGAGTCATCTCTTCTGGCATTGGGGACAGAAGTGCGTGCCGCGCTGCGCGACCAGGATTTTTCGGATCGGCGCGCCGCAATTCACGCACGGCTGGCCTTCCCTGCCGTAGGCTTTGTGCAGGATTTGAAAATTTCCGCGCCGGCCGCCGGCGTCGACATAATCGGAAATCGAGGATCCGCGATGCTCGATCGCCAGGGTCAATATTTCACGAATCGCCTGATGCAGGCGCGCCGCGCGGGCGGCGTTGAGGCGCGAGGCGATCGCCAGCGGATGAATCCCGGCCTGGAACAGCGCTTCATCGACGTAAATATTTCCGAGGCCGGCCAGAAAAGTTTGATTCAGCAGCAGCGGCTTCACCCGGGATTTTCTCGCTTTGAGGCGCTTTGAAAATTCCTCGAGCCCGATCTCGAGCGGTTCCGGCCCCAGCTTACCGACGCGGCGCGAATCGAGCTCAATGCGCCCGAACTGGCGTGGATCGTCGTAGAGCAGGACTCCGTCGTCGAGCGTAAAGACGCCGTGAGTGTGGCCGGTTGCGGTGGCGTCGATGAGCAGCTTCCCGGTCATCCCGAGATGCACCGCCAGCGTTCCTTCATCGAGCGTCATTACGATAAACTTGCCGCGGCGCGCGAGCGAACGGATGGTCCGGCCCGCCAGGCGGGATGCGAGCCTCTTGCGATTGCCCGGCGTGACGAAGCGCGAAGAAAATGATGCCGCCACGATGCGGCGACTCTGCAATCGGTCCGCGAGCGAGCGCACCACCGTTTCGACTTCAGGGAGTTCGGGCACCAGTTATGGGACGTCGATGAGCACGTCGTCGCCTTCGGCCTTCACGGGAAATTTCGCCAGCCTGACGTTCTCGTCGTAGTCGTTGACGCCGGTGCGGCAATCGTATTCCCAGGCGTGCCAGGGGCAAATGAGACGGTCGCCGTCGATGATTCCTTCACCGAGCGGGCCGCCGGCATGCGGACAGACTCCGTAGTAGGCGTGCAGCTCGCCCGCGACGTTGCAAATCGCGTAGGTGTTCTCGCCCACCGCGGCTTCCATCACTGATCCGGGCGGAAGCGCCGCGAGCGAACCGACTTTCACAAAGGCCATAACCCTTTTCTACCATGCGCGTCTTCAACCACGCTATTTTTTTCACGTTGTGCTTTTATGCTTCAGTCTCCGGAGGCCGCTTGTGCTTTGGCTTCTTGCGCGCAGTTTTGGGAAGGATGGGACGCGCCGGTTTTACCGTGCCGATGCGCTCCCGGGCGATCGCCTTCACTTCCTTTTTCTGATCGAATTTGCGAACCCGTTTCTTCATGAGAGCGGTAAGGTGCTAAACTAACCAACGAGGAGGCCCTATGTTCCGTTCCATCGGGTTACCCGAGCTTTTGGTGATCCTCCTGGTCTTTATGGTGTTGTTCGGCGGCAAGAAACTGGCCGACGTGGGCAAAGGACTGGGGGAAGGCATCCGCAACTTCAAGACTTCTTTGAAGGGCGATGAACATCCCGACGACAAGAAGCAGGGTTGAGGCTTCCCGGCGCGCTCGAAGCGGAGAGCGGCGCCTAAATCGGCATCCCAAAATTTCAACACGCAAATGAAAACCCCGCGCCGGCCGACGCCCACGCGGGGTTTTTCATTCTGCCCGGGCCCTGCCCGGTTAAATTGTGATCGCTACTTTTTCTTCGGTGGGACGATCGCGTCCTTCACCGCCTTGGCTACGCGGAATTTCACGACCTTCTTGGCCGGAATCTTGATGGCTTCGCCGGTCGCCGGGTTGCGGCCCATGCGCGCCTTGCGGTCCACGCGCACCAGCCGGCCAATGCCGGGAAGCACGCTTACTCCGTTCTTCTTCGTTTCGCGCACCGCCAGTTCTGCATAGGCGATCGTGAAGGATTTCGCCACTTTGTTCGGCACCCCTACGGCGCTGGCGAGTTCCTTCACTAGCTGCGATTGCGTCATCTTTGCTGCCATATTGCTCCTTTTGTCTGATTCTCCCGAAATGTACGTTTTTCGCGGCTTTTGGCCGCATTTGCTAGTTCATCATAAGGGATCAGGAAACCCGCTGTAAAGAGAAATGTGTGAAAAACATCGATATTTCGCGGGTTTCGCGCAGGTGGCACGGCGCGCGTTTGCCATGCGGCATGTTCGTTTTGCACTCGCATCCGGTCTTTGTTATTCTGGCGAAGAACAGGCGAATGAGCGATTTACAAGAACAGCTCGCCGAATTGAGACAGCGCGTCGCGCGGATTAACTCGAAGTATGACGCTCCCGCGCCGGCGTGCGAGAGCCCGGATTCTCCTGCGCTTGCGCGCCCGGCGTTTCATTACGTCGAGGAGTGGCTGACCGGCTCCGAGATCGAAACCGAATACGGAAAACATTTCGAGACGGAAAAGGTTTACGAGCATTATCGCCGCCACGGCAGCGCCGAAATCGGCGCGCTCATCGATCTTCCGCACGACCTGCTCGACCCGCTTTCGAGCGGCCAGATGCCCCACGCATCTCCCGAACAATGGGCATTCCTGGATACGGAAACCACCGGGCTTGCGGGCGGCACCGGCACGTGCGCATTCCTGGTGGGCGTCGGCCGGATCACCCGCGAAGGCTTCCATGTCCGCCAATTTTTCATGCGCGATTACGGCGAGGAAGCGAGCCTGCTCGATGCGCTGACGCGTCACCTGGCGCCGTTCCGGGTGCTGATTACCTACAACGGCCGCGCCTTCGATCAGCCGCTGCTCGAGACGCGCTATCGCCTGAATCGCGCTCGCCCGCCGTTTTCGAATCTGGATCATCTGGATCTGCTGTACGGCGCGCGGCGCCTCTGGAAGCTGCGCTTCGATAGTTGCCGGCTGGTGGATTTAGAAAACCAGGTGCTGGGCGTGGAAAGGCACGGAGACATGCCCGGCGCGCTGATCCCGTACGTCTACTTCGAATATCTCCGTACGCGCCAGGCCGCGCGTATCCTGCCCGTGTTCGAGCACAATGCGACGGACATTCTCACGCTCGCCTGCCTGACCGGAATTGTCCCTTACGCGTTCCAGGATGCGGCGAGCGCGTCGTTAAAGCACGGAGCGGAAATGGCGGGCATTGCACGCTGGCTGCGCGAGGCCGGCGAAATGGAGCAGTCGCTCGCCCTGTTCCGCCGCGCCATCGACGCCGGCCTCGCCGACGATCTGTTGTTCCGCACGATGTGGGACGTCGCGATGCTCGAGCGCAGGCATGGATCGATGGACCGGGCGCTCGAGACATGGAACGATCTCGGGTCGGCGAAAAATCCGTTTCGCGTTCGTGCGCTCGAAGAGCTGGCCAAGCATCACGAGCATGCGGAGAAGAATTACGAACGGGCGATGGAGTTCACTCGCGCAGCGCTGGAGCTCGAAGAATCGCCGGAGCTGCGGAAGCGCGAAGCAAGAATTAGCCGCAGATTAACGCGGACGCACGCGCATCGGAAAAAAGCATAGATTGTCGCCTATCGGCCGCCAAGCGCTCTACGCCCCCGCCGCGGATTCTTTCTCTTTGTCCCAGCTCTCGAACGTCTTGCCCGCCGCGGCGAGTTTCTGGAGCAGCGGCGCGGGCGCCCATAGATCCGATCCGTGGCGCTTTTCGAACTCCTCGATCTTCGCGAGCACTTTATCGAGGCCGATGGTGTCGGCGTAAAACATCGGGCCGCCGCGCCAGGCCGGGAAGCCGTAGCCGTTCAGATACACGATGTCGATATCGACGGCGCGCAGCGCGATGCCTTCCTCTAAAATCCGCGCGCCTTCGTTTACCAGCGCATAAATGGTCCGCTCGATAATTTCTTCATTCGAGATGCTGCGGCGCTCGATGCCATATTGTTTGGCGACCTTTTCGATCACCGCGGTCACTTCCGGATCGGGAGACGGCTTGCGATTCTCGTCGTATTTGTACCAGCCTTTGCCGGTCTTTTGTCCGTAGCGGCCGAGCTCGCACAGCTCGTCGGCGACGTGCGGAACACGCACGCCGGGTTTTTCGAGATGCTTGAATTCCTTGCGAATGCGCCAGCCGACGTCGAGCCCGGCCAGATCGCCCATGGCGAGCGGTCCCATGGCCAGGCCGAACTCATAAATCGCGTGATCCACTGCTTCCGGCGCCGCGCCTTCCTCCACCAGGAACTGCGCTTCTCGCCCGTAACAATGAATCATGCGGTTGCCGATGAAGCCGCGGCAATTGCCCGCGAGCACGCCCACCTTGTTCAGCTTCTTGGCGAGCGCCATGGAAGTCGCGATCACTTCTTTGCTGGTTTGGGCGCCGCGAACGATTTCGAGCAGCCGCATCACGTTGGCCGGACTAAAAAAATGATGACCGATCACCATTTGCGGCCGCGAGGTCGCCGAGGCAATCTCGTCGATGCTCAGCGTCGAAGTATTGGAGGCGAGAATGCAATCCGGCTTGGCGATTTTGTCCATTTCGCCGAAGATCTGCTTCTTGAGCGCCATGCCTTCAAAGACCGCTTCGACGATGATATCGGCCTGCTCGAAGCCCGAGTAGGTCAATTGCGGAGTGATCAGCGCCATCCGCTGATCCATCAGATCTTGCGAAAATCGACCCTTTTTCACCGAATTTTCGTAATTCTTTCGAATGATCGCCAGGCCGCGGTCGAGTGCGTCCTGAGCCGCTTCCTTGACGATCACGGGAATGCCGGCGTTGGCGTAGTTCATGGCGATGCCGCCGCCCATCGTGCCCGCGCCGATGATCGCCGCGCGGCGGATGTCGTAAATCTTCGTGTCTTTCGGGATATCCGGGATTTTCGAAACGGCGCGCTCGCCGAAAAACCCGTGGATCAGAGCTTTCGATTGCGTCGAGAACAGGCACACGCGGAAAATTTCCGCTTCGCGATCGCAGCCGTCGGAAAAATTCAGTCGCGTAGCCGCTTCCACCGCGTCGATCGCCGCCAAGGGAGCCTTCTGACCGCGCCGCGTCTTGCGCGCCTGCTCGCGGGCGAGCGCGAAAATCGCGGTATTGCCCGAGGCGTCCTGCAATTTTTCATTGCGCTCGCGGGTTTTGAGCGCCAGGTTTCCGGCGACGCCTCTGGCGAATTCGGCGGCCCCGGTCAGCAGATCGCCCTCGATAATCTTGTCGACGATGCCCGCCGCGAGGGCCGACTTCGCGTCAATGGGCTCGCCGAACGCGCACATCTCCACCGCTTTGGCGACACCCGCCAGACGCGGCAGCCTCTGCGTGCCCGCCGCGCCGGGAATAATACCAAGCTTTACTTCCGGCTGGCCGACCTGCGCCGTCGGCGCCGCCACGCGATAGTGACCGGACATCGCCACTTCCAGTCACCCGCCGAAGGCGGTTCCGTGGATCGCCATCACCACCGGTTTTTTCGAATCCTCAATGTGATTCAGCGCCGCATACAAGGAAAGCCGCGGCCGCTCGCCGGAGGTGATCTTTCCGAACTCCTTAATATCCGCGCCGGCGATGAACGTACGGCCGCCGCCGATGACGACGATAGCGCGCACCTCCGGATCGGCCTCGGCCGCCTCGATTGCGGCCACGATTCCTTCGGGGACTCCCGGGCTCAACGCGTTCACCGGCGGATTATTGATCGTGACGACGCCAATCTCGCCGTGACGTGTAAAATCGACTAGTTCGCTCATAGTGGCACTTCTATCGTATAAAAATACATATGAGATTGTTTTTCACGGCAGCGCTTGCTTGCGCCGCCCTTTCCTTATCCGCGCAAGGTCTTTCCGCGCAGACTTTATCCGGAAGACGCGCCCCGAGCTTTTCGCTTCCCGATTCGAGCTTCACCCAGCACGACATCCTCGACTATCGCGGCCGCTGGCTGATCATCGATTTCATGAAGACCGATTGCCCGCATTGCAAGGCGCTCACCAAGACGCTCGAAACAGTGAAGGCAAAGTACGGCGAGAAGATCGCGATTCTCTCGGTGGTGGTTCCGCCCGATAACATGGCGACCGTGGCGCGATACATCGCCGACAATCACGTCACGGCGCCCATCGTGTTCGATGGGAGCCAGGTCGCGGCGTCCTACTTCAAGATTACGCCGACCAACGGAGGCCACTTCGATACGCCGCACTGGTTCGCCATCGACCCGAGCGGCATGATCGCGCATGACTGGGGCCAGCCGAGCGCCGACAGTGCGGAATGGACCAAACAGCTTGACACCCTGATCGCGGCCCGCAAATAGAGTACTAAAGAGGAACCCCTAGACTGCCGATGATCGAAGCAGCGCGCAATTTGTGCGCCTTCACGCCGTGCAGAATGCCCAGCAGATTTCACCCGAACTGGCCGATGCCGCCGATGTATTGAGCGATCAGCTGCGCGAGCATTTGCAGCGTCTGGCCGTGCTGCTGGAGCCGCACACGGATAAAATCGACCGCCGCTTTCTGCGCCGGCTGCGCGAGCTGGAATTTCAGCCGACCCAACGCAGCGCGCTGGCGGCGATCACGCCGGGCGCGGCGGCGCGCATCCTGGCCGACGGACGTCCGCCGCTGGAATTCATCGAACAGGTGGAGTACAACGGGCGCCGGCTGGCAAAGCTGAATCTTCCGCCGAGTTCGATTCTGGAGGCGCTGGAGGAGTACGACCGGCTGCTCACGCCGATGCTTCAGTCCCTGGTTGACGACGAGCACGCCAACTTTCAGTGGGTGCGCGAACAGCTTCATTTCTGCGTCATCCTGACGCTGAACAACGCCTACTACCAGGTTCGCGAGGCCGAGACGCAGGCGTTCTACGAATTGTTCCGGGTGGAGCTGGAGTCGCGCAATCTGGACGAACTGTTGCGGCGGTTCCTCGAATCGCTCGTGCATGTGTGCCGCGCCGACGCAGGCCGGCTCTACCTGCTGAATGAGGACGCGACGGAGTGGGTGCTGCAGGCCGGCGCGCCGAACCCGGCGGCGTTTTCGGTTCCGAATCGTCCCGGCCTCAGAAAAAAATTATCGAAACCGCGTCATCTGAACGGCGACGGGCATTCCTCCGGCGTGCTGCTCGATCCCAACTGGCAGGATCGTTACGCGTCGTGCTGGTCGATTCCGCTGGCGACCGACGGGCGGACGGCGGGCGTGATGCAGTTCGGATTCGTCAAGGCCTACGAGTGGCTTCCGCGCGAGCAGGAACTGCTGGCCGCCGCCGCCGAGCGCTGCCTGATGGCCGCGCAAAAGCAGCGGCTCATGGAAAACCTTGCACAGCGCGAGGAGCAGGTCAGAAGGCTCGCCGAACACATGCTGCACGTCGAGGAAATGGAGCGCCGCCGCATCAGCCGCGAGCTTCACGACGAAGCCGGCCAGAGCCTGCTGTGCATCCGCCTGCAAATGGAATTGATCGAGCAGGCGCTGCCGGAGAGCGAAGGCGAATGGCGCCTGAAACTGCGCGAAGCGCGCGACCTTACGGAACGGACCATCCTGGAGATGCGCCGCCTGATTGCCGCACTGAGTCCCGCCGTGCTCGAACAACTCGGCCTGGGCGCGGCGCTGCGCCAGCTGGTGAACCGGTTTCAGCGGCTGCATCCGTGCCGCGTAAAGCTCCAGCTGTCGAAGATGGGGGCGCTGCCGCAACAGATCGAGATCATCGCCTATCGTCTGGTGCAGGAATGCTTTAACAACATCGGGAAGCACTCCGGCGCCACACATGTAAACATTTACCTGGCTTCCGCCGATGGACTGCTCAAGCTGACAGTCGAGGATAACGGCGTGGGCTTCAATGTGGAGGAGGCCATGGCGAAGCGGGAATCCTTCGGCATGTCGGGCATGCGCGAGCGTGTCGCGCTGTTGGGCGGCGATTTCCAGGTGGAGAGCCGGATGGAAGGTAATAAGAGGGGTACAAAGATTTCCATAGAATTGCCGATAGCTAAGTAGGTAGGGTCGCGTAATACCGCATCGGGCGCGCTACCCAGTAGGACCGAATTCGAGAAAGTCGGGCACAAACGTTATGGCGAAGATTCGAATCATGCTGGCGGACGATCACACTCTGTTCCGTCAAGGCATCCGAACCCTGATTTCGGCCGAGCCGGACATGGAAGTTGTCGGCGAGGCCTCCAACGGCGGCGATGCCGTTGAAAAAGCAAACGAAGCGCGTCCGGACGTGGTGCTCATGGACATCGGCATGCCAGGCCTGTCCAGCTTCGAAGCCACGCGGCAGATCAAAAAGAACCGGCCCGAGACCAAGGTCCTGTTTCTGACCATGTACGACGACGAAGATTATCTGGTCGAGGGCATGGAGGTCGGCGCCAGCGGATACGTCCTCAAGGACAGCCCGAGCCAGCAACTGGTGGCTGCGGTTCGCGACGTATGCCGCGGCGGCAGCTATCTTTCGCCGCGCATGCTGTCGCAACTGGTGGACGACTTCCGCAGCCGCATCAAGTCGGCCAACCGGCTTCCCCGATTCGCGACGCTGACCACTCGCGAACGGGAGGTGCTGAAGATGCTCGCCGAAGGAAATTCCGTCAAAGAGATCGCCTGCGATTTGAATCTCAGCGTGAAAACTGTGGAGGCGCACAAGTTCAACCTGATGCGCAAGCTCGATATCCACAATAAAGCGCAACTGGTGCAGTACGCGATTCAGAAAAAGATCATTAAGATTCCGAACCTCGTTTAAGAGGATTCCGGCGTCGTCCTTTTCTGAAAACGTGAAACGTCGAACCGGCCGATCCCTTCTTTCAGGCGCGGATCGTCGACGGGCTCGCCGGCCTGCATTCGCACCGGAACCACTCCCGCCCACACCGGCAGCGAATAATCCTCTTCATCGTCCATCGGCGGACCGCTGCGCATTTTCGCGGAGACCTCGTTCAGCGGGATCGCGAGCACCGTGGTTGCCTTCAACTCCTGCTCGGTCGGAGGACGAATCTCGTCCCATCGTTCCGGCACGATGTGGTTGGTGATGGCGCGCAGCGCCGCCAGCTTTTCCTCCGCGCCCGAAACCACGCGGGCCTTCCCCAGCGCCACCACCGAACGGTAATTCATCGAATGATGAAATCCGGATCTGGCGAGCACCAATCCGTCGAGCAGTGTCACGGTCACGCAAACATCCACGCCCGCACCGAGCGTGCGCACCATCCGGCTTACGGCCGAGCCGTGGATGTAAAGCTGGTCGCCCGATCTCGCGTATCCGGTCGGAATCACGAATGGCTGGCCGTCGACGACGAATCCGATGTGGCACAGGAACGCTTCATCGAGGATCGAATAAATGGTCGCGGCATCGAAGGTGCCGCGCGTGGGATAACGGCGCAGTTGAGTCCGCTGGGTGGGCGTGAACGCTTGCATCATTCCACTGTAGCGAAACGCCCGCGCGGATTACCGCCAGTAGCCTTGGTGGAAGCGGTAGCGCCCGCCTGCGCGCTCCCATCGCGGCGCCACCCAAATGGCATGCCGGTGCGGCGGCACGACCCAGCGCCCTGGCACCCAGACGTGTGCTCCGCCGCCCCATCCCCAATAACCTCCGACCCAAACGTATCCAGGCCCAGGCGCGTAACCCATCACCTCGGCTCGCACCGGCGGCGGAGGGACGTTCGCATAATAAACCGCGCCGCCTCCGCAGGCGACCATCGCAACCGCGGAGAAAACTAGAACCAGCATTGTACGCTTCATCGCAACTTGCCTCCTGTCTATCAAACGCAGTGCGATTCCGCGGTGTTGCTCCCTTTCATGGAGCATTAATGTAGACCAATTTTCATGTAACGGTTTACGGAGCCGGCTTCCTCGCGAGCCCCGTCCGCCAGTCAAGTCCGTCAGGAGGCGATGGGCGCAAGCACGGCAGCCGCCATGGCGCGTTTTAAATCGTCGATGCCTTCGCCGGTCACGCTCGAAATCTGGTAAAACGGGAGTCCATGCGCGGCGGCATGATCCCTCAAGCGCGCTACGCGATCAGGATCCTGCGCCGCGTCAAGCTTGGTCGCCACCACGATCATGGGTTTTTCCACCAGCGCTTCGGAGAAGCTGGCCAATTCCTTCATGACGACGTCGAAGTCGTGCACCGGATCGCGGCCGCTGAATTCGGAAACGTCGACCAGGCACGCGAGCAATCGCGTGCGCTCGATGTGCCGCAGAAACTGAATGCCTAGGCCATGTCCTTCGTGCGCGCCTTCGATCAATCCCGGAATATCCGCGACCACGAACGTTCGATCGTCGACGGTCGCGACGCCCAGGTTCGGCTCGAGCGTCGTGAACGGATAATCGGCGATCTTGGGCCGCGCCCCGGAGATGCGCGAGATCAACGTCGATTTTCCGGCATTCGGAAATCCCACCAGGCCCACGTCGGCGAGCAGTTTTAATTCGAGGCGCAGACGGCGCTCTTCGCCCGGCTTGCCGGCTTCATGTTCCGTCGGCGCCTGATGAGTCGAGGTTGCAAAGCGCGCGTTGCCGCGTCCCCCGCGCCCGCCGTGCGCGATGATGAAGCGATCGCCCGCGGTAGTGAAATCGTGGAGCAGGTCTCCCGTGTCCGCATCGTAAACGACCGTGCCGACCGGAGTGGGGACTTCCATCGATGCGCCGTCGCGTCCGGTGCGATTGCTGCCTTCGCCGTGGCGCCCGCGCTCGGCTTTGTATTCGGGATTAAAACGGAAATGGAGCAGCGTGTTGTAATGCTGGCTGGCGACCAGAATCACATTGCCGCCGTTGCCGCCGTCGCCGCCGCTAGGGCCGCCGCGCGGAACGTATTTCTCGCGGCGAAACGCAAGACACCCGTTGCCGCCGTCGCCGGCTTTAACGTAAATTTTTACTTCGTCAATAAACATCGGGCCAGCGGTCAGGGGCCAGGGGTTATTGCGGATCCGGCTGGCCCCTGGCCGCTGAACCCCGGCTGCCCGTTATTCGGCGGGCCGGATGCTGACGAATTTCCCGAGCCTTCCGCGGTCGCGGAACTCGATCACGCCGGGGACTTTCGCGAACAGAGTATCGTCCTTGCCCAGACCGACGTTGACGCCGGGCTTGATGCGCGTGCCGCGCTGGCGCACGATGATGGATCCGCCGGTGACGAGCTGGCCGCCGAAGGCCTTTACGCCCAACCGCTGCGAATTGGAATCGCGCCCATTTTTGGAACTGCCTAAACCTTTTTTATGTGCCATGACTGCATCCTATGCGACGATCTCGTTGACCGTAATTCGCGTGTAATTCTGGCGATGCCCGATCGTCCGCTTATATTGCTTCTTGCGCTTGAATTTGAACACCAGCGTCTTCTGACTGCGTCCTTGTTCGGTGATGGTGGCCTTGACCAGCGCTCCCGCGGCATCCGCACCGGTTTTCACAGCGTCGTCATCGACCACGGCGAGCACGCGGTTGAACTCGACCTCCGCGCCCACCTCGCCCGCGAGCGTTTCCACTTCGATAGAAGCGCCAGGCGCCACGCGATACTGCTTCCCGCCTGTTTCGATGACTGCGTACATAAGGATTCCCTCGGTTGGATTCTTCTGAGGAACCTCAGAAGTTTCAGCATACTACAGTCGGATCACGCTTGGCAAAGACGCGAAACGCGATTGCCGCGGCCGAAGGAACTAATTCGCCTTCGACACCGCCTTGGCCGGACGAAGTTGCGCATCTTCCAGGCGCTTGGTTTCCTGCCAGGTGAAAATCATGCGATGGATCACCGTCAGATTCCCCAGCACCGCGATCACCCACAGCACCGGCGCCATCCGGTCGAATAACGCGCCGATGATCAGCAGCACCACTCGTTCCGGACGCTCCATGAAACCGACCTTGCACATCGGGATCGTGTTCTCGGCGCGCGCGCGAACATAGCTTACCATCACCGAGGCCGTCATCGCGATCGCCGTCAGCACGACGTAGCCGAACCGGTTGATCGATCCGTACCACACCAGCAGACCGACCAACAGCGCGAGATCGGAATAACGGTCGAGCACCGAATCGAAAAATCCGCCGAAGCGCGTGACCTGATTGGTTTCTCGCGCCACACGGCCATCCACCATATCGAACAGCCCGGCCCCGATGATCACCGCGCCGGCCCATCGGAACATCCCCACCGCCAGCAGCGCGGCTGCGGCGATGTTGATCACCAGCCCTAGAAACGTCAGGACGTTGGGAGAAATTTTCGACAGCGCGAGCCCGCGCACGATCAAACGAATTACTTTATTGCAGGCTATGCCGATCGCACGCGTGTAGGTCATCTCTATCAGGACTCCGTCGCTTGGTGAATCGTGCTCATCTCTATGATTTCCATCTCACGAACGCCGCCCGGGATCTGGATGCGGACCGTATCGCCCACCTGCTTGCCGAGCAATCCGCGCCCAATCGGCGAGCTGGTCGAAATCAATCCTTTGGATACATCCACGTCTTCGCTCGTCACGAGCTTGTAGCGGATTTTTTCGTCCTTGGCGGTATCGAACACTACCACCGTTGAGCCCAGACCGACGCGGTCATGCGGAATCTTAGACATGTCGATCATCGAAAGATCGCGAAGCCGCGTGGCCAACTGGGTGAGGCGCGCCTGAACGTAGCGCTGGCGCTCCTTGGCCGCATGATACTCGGCGTTTTCGCTCAAATCGCCATGCGCGCGTGCTTTGAGGATCTCCCTGGGAAGCTCAATCCGCAACTCCATTTCGAGGGCGGCAATTTCCTCCTTGAGCTTTCTGATCAGATCTTCCATGCGGCGGTTCCGATTGGATTATACCGCGCGTCCGGTGCCTGCGACATCAGCGCTGCGATTCGGGTTCGCACTTGTGCAGGACACGGCAGCGCATATCCGGCCAGAACTCCTTGAGGACGTTTGAATCCGGCGTCGCTCGCCACGTTGATCTCGAAATGCTCCAGCGTATTGTCGAACCTGCGGTTCAACGGCGAATAGTAACAAGCGGATAGTAACAATTGGAGATGCTGGCCGACCGCGATCACTGCAAACAAACAGGCCGCCGGGAGCTTGCCCGTGGTTGAACAGACCGCTTCTCCGAGGCGAAAGTGTCCAACAACTACTTCGAAAGTTCG
>DATHCE010000221.1:0-5960 GCA_035319685.1 Bryobacteraceae bacterium
CTTCGTCGCGGACCCTGATCATGCGATCTCCGAAGCTTATGGCGTGTGGAAAGAAAAGAGCATGTACGGCAAGAAATACATGGGAATCGAGCGCACTACGTTTATTGTCGGGGCCGACGGAAAAATCGAGACTATCTTCCCGAAGGTGAAGCCGGAAGGACATGCCGCGCAGGTGCTGGAGGCGCTGAAGGCGTCCTGATTTTGCCCGAAGAATCGCCGCTTACTTTGGTCGCGGCCGGGCGCGCCGGCTGAAGCTGAAGCCAATACACGGCGCGGTTCAGACATTCTGACGACTCGGCAGAACGGGATCCGCGCCGCATGCGATCACAAGTTGGAGCAAGGCGCGGCGGCGAAAACTGCGCCGCTTTTCCCGATGAGTCTATACTCAATGAGTGGCTGATCCCGATCTGAAGGAAGATCTTCCATTTCGGCATTACACGTTGAAACACCGCGCTGTAGCCTGGATCAGCATGCATCTGTTCGATTCGGTAACCTACACCGTTCGCCACGGTCTGCTGAAAGGCATGAAGCGGAAGGGCGGACTCGGTTGGGTTCCGGCAAGGTTCTCGCCCGGCATTATGACGGCGGAACAGCAATTTTGGTCGCGCCTCGATCTCAGCGGTATGACTGTCTACGACATCGGCGCCTTCCACGGCTTGCTGACTCTGTTGTTCGCTTCGCGGGCCAAGGCAGTTGTCTGTTTCGAACCGAACACCCAAAACCGCAAGCGCCTGATGGAGAATCTGACGTTGAACGGGATCCGAAACGTCGAGGTGCGCAAGGCCGGCGTGGGCTCCCGGCAGGGAACCCACAAAATGGTGGGGAGTCCGCTCATGCCTGGCGGCGCGAGCGTGGACGAAAAGACGGTCGAGGACCTGTCGCGCGCTGGGGTGAAAACAGCGGTCGAGGAGATACCCATCGTCACGCTTGACGAGGAAATCGCCCAAGCCAATCTGCCCGCGCCCGATTTTGTCAAGATCGATATTGAGGGGTGGGAAATCGAAGCGCTCCGGGGCGCGCGCAAGACGCTGGAGTTATACAAGCCGACGTTGTTCCTCGAGATGCACGGCCAGACCATGCGGGAGAAAAGGCGCAAAGCGGACGAGATTGTGGCCTTCCTGTGGGAGCTCAACTACCGGAATATCCGTCACATAGAGTCCGGCACCACGATCACGCCGGAAAACAGTTCCGTGGCCATGCAAGGACACCTGTACTGCCAGACGATCTGACACCTGTACTGCCGGGCGATCTGATAACCCACCCCAAAACGGCCCACGACATTCGGAGTATCACGGCGCCGATCCACCACCATTTTTTGAACCGCACGTAAGCCTGCGCGAACCAGATTGGCGCCGTAAGAAGAAGACTGGCGCCGTAATTGGTCAGCCCGTGGGACAAGTTCGCAAAGCAGGCGAACGCGTATACCATCCTGCGGATGGGCGCGCCCGTGGGCAAATCCGCGAGTCCAAATCCGCGAGTCCAAACCCGCGAGTCCGAACCCGTGCGGAATACTCCGAAAATCTACCGGAATAGGTGAGGCGTACCGGTAATAGAGGCCCTTTTATCGCGCCAACCGGAACCGCATACTCGGCGTAGCACACCACATGAAATCGATCCGTCTTGCTTCGATTCTGATGACCGCCGGCTGGTTGAATGCCGGTACGATTTACACCATCACCGATCTTGGATCTCTGGGCGGCTCGAGCGCGGAGGCGTTCGGACTCAACGCGAACGGACTCGCCGTGGGCTCGGCGGCCACGCCGTTCGGATACGAACACGCGTTCTCGAACTCGGGCAGCGGCATCACCGATCTGACCGTCAACACGAACGCGTCGGAAGGAACCGCGGCGGGCGTGAACAACGGCGGAACCATTATCGGCACGCAATACATCAACGGACAGGCTTACGCGACGGAATGGTCGAACGGGAGCGCACAGGTGGTGATCAATGGCCCGGGCGGCGCGGGGTCCTATGGCATGGCGATCAACAACAGCGGCCAGATCGCCGGAATGATGACGACAGATGGGCAAGGCAACGCGTTCGTCACAATCAACGGCGTGGTGGTCGACCTGGGAACGCTTGCGGGCGGCGACTGGAGTTCGGCCTATGCGATCAACAACTCGGGCGGAGTGGCGGGTTATGGCAACACCGGCTCGGGAGCATTCCGGGGATTCGTGTGGTCGCAGGCGGCCGGATTTACCGAGCTTGGAACGCTGGGCGGAGCGAGCAGCTACGCGATGGCGATCAACGATCTGGGCCAAGTCGCGGGCGACGCGCAGACCGCCAGCGGATACCTGAACGCTTTCCTGTGGATCAACGGAACAATGCAGGACCTGGGAACTCTCGGCGGAAACAACAGCTATGCCTATGGAGTCAACGATTCGGGCATCGTCGTGGGATATTCCGACGTCGACGGGTCAGGCGATCCGCATGCCTTCATTTTCGAGAACGGCGTGATGCTCGACCTGAACAGTCTGATCGATCCGTCGTCAGGCTGGATTCTCACCGAAGCTTACGCCATTAACGGGAGCGGCGAAATCGTCGGCGAAGGATTGCTCGACGGCGTCGAACACGCGTTCCTGCTCGACCCGATCAGCGGGACTCAGAGCGCAGGCGTGGCCTCGGACCCGGCATCGGATTCGACGGCGTCCGATGCGGCGACGCCCGAACCGGCCCCCTGGACGTTGCTGGCTATTGGACTGATCGCTGTCGTCAGCTCCCGGCTTCGGCTTCGGTTTCCGTTTCCGCTTCCGCTTCCTCGGCTGCCGCGGGACCCGCGGCAAGCGCATTCGCAATCAGACGTTTCGCTTCGGTAAGGTCGGCTCTGGGCACGCGCACGTGCTCGGAAAGATTCGGGAATCGCGTATCGGCGAAAATCATCGCCGGAATCCCGTTCGATTTGAGTAATCCCTCCACCATCATCGACTCGGATTCGTTGCCGGTTCCGGCGGAGCGAAACACCGTGACCATATCGAGCGCGTCCGACCGGTCCGGATTCGCAAATTCATCTTCAATCGGATGGGTGGCGATCAATTTTTCAGCACGAGTCTGATCGGCGGCCGCGACCCTCACTTCCCACGCTCCCTGAAGCACGCCCGGCGTCCGGTCGTCGACGAGCGCGGCGGGAATCCCGTCCGCGGTTAACAAATTCAGCACGGCCTTCGCGTCGTCTTCCGCGCTCGGATCGGCCGAGCGAAAAACAGTTACCGTTTCCATGACTCCGAGCATAGCGCGTAGAATGGAAACATGGACAATGGAAAGTTTCTCTGGTTCGTCGGAGGCGTCGCGATCGGAGCCACGATCGCTTTGTTGTACGCGCCGCAATCCGGCAAGGAAACACGCCGGGTCATTAAGAAAAAAACTCGCGAAGGACGCGAGACTCTGGTCGATGCCGGCCGCGATCTGGCCGACAAGGGCCGCGAACTTTACGAAAAAGGTTTGCGCGTCGCCGATGAAGCCGCGGAAATGATCGAACGCGGGCGCCGTCTGGTCGAAGGCTGACGCGGCGCCGCCATTCAGGACGAATCGCATGACAACCCCCGCCATTTCGCGGCCGCTCGCCGCGTTTCACAACGAACCTGTATCTCAATTTTCCACCTCCGAGCAACGTTCCGCCGCGCAGGGCGCGTGGGCCGCGGTTCGCGCCCAGTTCGGACGCGAATACGATTTGTGGATCGCCGGCGAGCGCCACCAGACCGGCGATTTTCTCGACAGCGTGAATCCGTCGAAGCCGTCGGAGATCGTCGGGCGTCATCATAAAGCGAGCGCCGCACTGGCCAATCGCGCGATCGAAGACGCCTCGGCGTTTTTTCCCGAATGGAGCCGCACGCCGGCCGCGCATCGCGTCGAACTGGCGGCGCGCGTGGCCGAAATCATTCGCGAGAGGAAGCTCGAATTCGATGCCTGGCTGGTGGCCGAAGCGGGCAAGACCTGGCCCGAAGCCGACGCCGATGTGAGCGAAGCCATCGACTTCTGCGAATATTACGCGCGGCAGATGCAGAAGCTCGCGCGCCCCAGCGAACTGGTGCAGCTACCGGGCGAGCGCGACGAGATGGTCTATCTTCAGCTCGGCGCCGGCGTGATTATTCCGCCCTGGAATTTCCCGCTGGCGATCATGACCGGCATGAGCGTCGCAGCGCTGGTCACCGGAAATACGATCGTGATCAAGCCCTCGAGCGAGACGCCGACCATCGCCGCAAAATTCGCCGGGGTGCTTCTCGACGCAGGATTCCCGGCGCGCAGTTTTGCGCTGTGCACCGGCAGCGGCTCCCTGATCGGGGATCTTCTGGTGGAGCACACCAAAACCCGTTTCGTTTCCTTCACAGGATCGCGGGACGTCGGGCTGAGGATCAATGAACTCGCCGCCCGGCCGCGCAAAGGACAGATCTGGATCAAGCGCGTGATCGCCGAAATGGGCGGCAAAGACGCGATCATCGTGGATCGCGAAGCCGACCTCGAGAGCGCCGCGACGGGCGTGGTGCAGTCGGCCTACGGGTATCAGGGGCAGAAATGCTCGGCGTGCTCGCGCGCGATTGTCGATGAAACGGTGTATGACGAGTTCATCGAAAAAGTGAAGCGCAAGGTGGCGGCGCTGACGGTGGGCGCGCCCGAAGATCCCGCGAATTTTATGGGCCCGGTGATCAGCGCCAGCGCGAAGAAAACCATTCTCAATTACATCGAGACCGGCAAGCGGGAAGGACGCCTGATCGCGGGCGGCGACGCCGGCGACGGCGACGGATATTTCATTCAACCCACCGTGATCGCCGACGTCGATTCGAAGGCGCGCATTTTCCAGGAGGAAATTTTCGGTCCGGTCCTGGCCGTGACCAAAGCGCGCGATTTCGATGACGCCATCGCCCTCGCCAACGATACCGAATACGGATTGACAGGCGCGGTTTATACCAACAATCCGGAGAAAATCCGCCGCGCGAAAGAAGAATTTTTCGTCGGGAACCTGTATATCAATCGCAAATGCACCGGCGCTATGGTCGGCGCGCATCCCTTTGGCGGGTTCAATATGTCGGGCACCGATTCGAAAGCGGGCGGTCCGGATTATCTGCTGCAATTCGTGCAGCCGAAATCGATCGGCGAAAAGCTTTAGAACGCCCGAGGAGCCCCGGCTATGGGGCCGGCGTGCCGCGTGTTTGCCAGTAATCCGATTCTTCTTGACGGAACGAATCGGTCTCCTACATACTCATCTATCGCGTTGGCTTCGAATTTGAAGGAGATGCTGAAGACTTGTCTTACGCGGTGGAATATTATGTAATGGATGCCGACGCTTTTACGTTCGACCTGATGTCCGTGGTTCCTCGCCGAGCCTGAGGGTTCGGAAAATTTTCGCTGTCGAAAGCAGACGAGCTGTGTCCGGGGTGAATATGAGACTCCTTGCAAGTATCCTTGTCATTCCCCTCTTGGCTCAAAACCAAAACGGCAGGCAAGCCGCGGAGGCTGCTGACTCCGGGGCGGCCACAACCGCCGCCGCAAGCATTGAAGAAGGGATTCCGGTAACCGACGCGCTGGTCGTCTCGAAGTGCGGAGCTTGCCATACGAAGGACGCGAAAGGGAATCTTTTGCGGATTTCCTGGGAGCGAAGCACGCCCGAAGGCTGGGAAGAGGCCATCAAGCGGATGGTGCGTCTGAATGGCCTGACTCTTACCCCTGCCGAGGCGCGTTCCATCCTTAAGTACCTGAGCACGTACCACGGCTTGGCGCCCGAGGAAGCCAAGCCCATTATGTACATGGCGGAACATCGCATCCTTGACGAGACGAACATTCCGAACGATGCCGTTCGGGGCGCGTGCGCGAATTGCCATGCCTTTGGCCGCCCGCTTTCATGGCGTCGCTCCGCGGAGGATTGGAAGCAACTGGTCAACCTGCACGTGGCCCTCTATCCCACTGCCGACCAGGCCTTCCACCGCGGCCTTGCCGCGGGTGGCGGCGTGAACGCGCCGCCCGTAGCC
>DATHCE010000222.1:0-32330 GCA_035319685.1 Bryobacteraceae bacterium
ATATTTGCACGTCGGCCATGCCAAGTCGATCCATTTGAATTTCGGCCTCGCGGCGGAATTCGGCGGGAAATGCAATCTGCGGTTTGACGATACCAATCCGTCGAAGGAAGAAACGGAATACGTCGACTCGATCATCGAGGACGTGAAGTGGCTGGGCGGCGATTTCGAGGACCGCATCTATTACGCCTCCGATTATTTTCCGCAGCTTTACGAATGGGCCATTCAGTTGATTAAGGCGCACAAAGCGTACGTTTGCGATTTAACGGCGGAAGAAGTTCGCGCGACGCGCGGAACGCTAACCGAGCCCGGCAAAGAGAGCCCATATCGCAATCGAAGCGTGCGCGAGAATCTGGATCTGTTCGAGCGGATGCGCGACGGAGAATTTCCGGACGGGTCGCGAACGCTGCGCGCGAAAATCGATATGGCGGCGCCGAATCTGAACCTGCGCGATCCCGTGATGTACCGCATTCTGCACGCCGAGCATCATCGCACGGGTGACAAGTGGTGCATCTATCCGATGTACGATTTCGCGCACGGGCAATCGGATTCTATCGAGCGAATCACGCATTCCATCTGCACGCTGGAATTTGAGGATCATCGTCCGCTGTACGACTGGTACGTCGAGCAACTGGGGATTTATCATCCGCAGCAGATCGAGTTCGACCGGTTGAACCTGACCTATACGCTGTTGAGCAAGCGCAAGCTGCTCGAGCTGGTACAGAGGGGATTGGTGAGCGGGTGGGACGATCCGCGGATGCCGACGATTTCGGGAATGCGGAGGCGGGGATACACGCCGGAATCGCTGCGGAATTTCGCGCGGCGGATCGGGGTATCGAAGACCAACGGGACTACCGAACTGGGGCTGCTCGAATATTTCGTGCGCGAGGATTTGAACCGGCGGGCGGCGCGCGTGATGGCCGTCCTGAAGCCGCTGCGCCTGGTGATCGACAACTATCCCGAAGGCCAGGTGGAGTGGATGGAGGCGGTGAATAATCCCGAAGACGCGAGCACGGGAACGCGCATGACGCCGTTTTCGTGCGTGCTGTACATCGAGCAGGACGATTTTCGCGAAGATCCGCCGAAGCAGTATTTCCGCTTATCGCCGGGGCGCGAAGTGCGGCTGCGGTATGCATATTTCATCACGTGCACGGGCGTGGTGAAGAACGATGCGGGCGAGGTGATTGAGGTCCACTGTACCTACGATCCGGCGACGCGCGGAGGAAACGCGCCGGACGGGCGCAAGGTGAAGTCGACCATTCACTGGGTTTCGGCGGAGCACGCCCTCGATGCCGAGGTGCGGATGTATGAGACGCTGTTTGCGCGCGAGAATCCGGGCGAGGTTCCCGAGGGCGGGGATTTTACCGACAACCTGAATCCGAAATCGCTCGAAGTGATCGGGGATGCCAAGCTCGAGCCGAGCTTGCGGGGCGCGCCGGCGGGTGCGCGCTATCAGTTCGAAAGGCTGGGATATTTTTGCGTCGATAAAGACAGCTCGGACGAGCGGCCGGTGTTCAACCGCACGGTGGGGCTGCGGGATACGTGGGCGAAGATCGAACAGAAGATGAAATGATCATTCTCGGATTGGGCGGTTTGTTGAGGGACGCGGCGTGCGCGGTGCTGCGCGATGGTGAAGTGCTGGCGGCGATCGAGGAAGCGAAGCTGACGCGAGGAGCCGCGCACGGGGCGATGCCGCAAGCGGCGATCGCGGAATGCTTGCGCCTGTCCGGGGCGGCGCGGGAGCAAGTGGATTGCGTGGCCATTGCGCGGCCGTTCGCGCGCGGGCCCGAATCGCTGTTTCACATCGCGCTGCGGGACCAGTTTCCGAACAGCGAAATCGTCGTCGTCGAGCATCACGCGGCGCACGCGGCGTCCGCATATTACGCCTCGCCATTCGAACGGGCGACGGTGCTGACGCTCGACCACGCCGGCGATTTCCGGTGCGGGGCGCGCTGGCGCGCGAGCGGCAATCAACTGCATCTTGAAAAGGAATGGTATTACCCGGATTCGCTCGGCCGGCTGTATCGCGCGGTGACGGAGCTGCTCGGGTTTCACGCCGGCGCGGATGAGCACAAGGTGCAATGGCTATCGGCCGGGGGCGACGATCGATTTGCCGCGGTGTTTCGCGATATCGTGAGCGATGCGGTGCGCCTGGATGCGTCGTATTTCGACGGGCATCGATTGTCGGGCGGGGGATTCAGCGCGAAGTTTTACGACCGGCTGGGATTGAAGGACGGCGAAAAAATTCCGGAGTCGATGGCGCCGTCGATCGCGCGAGGGCTGCAGAAGACCGTTGAAGATACCGTGCTGGCGCTGGCGGGCGAGGGAGAAAATCTGGCGCTGGCGGGCGGGTTGTTTTACAACGCGCTGCTGGTCGAGTTTCTGGAACGGTCGGGAAAATGGAAGAACGTCTTTGTGCAGGCCGCGGCGGGCAACGCGGGCACGGCGCTCGGGGCGGTGTATTACGTCTGGCACCAGACACGGCGGAACGTGGAACGCCGCGACTCGGGATCGCTGCTGCTGGGCCCAAGCTACGACGCGGAACAGATCAAGCAGGTGCTCGAGAATTGCAAGCTGCGGTTTGCGTACCTGCGATCGACCGAGGAGATGCTCGCGACTGTGGTGCGGCTGCTGGGGGAGCACAAGATCGTCGCGTGGATGCACGGGCGCATGGAGTTCGGCCCGCGCGCGTTGGGCGCTCGCAGCATTCTGGCGTCTCCGCTCGATCCGTATTCCACCGAAAATCTGAACGTGTACATCAAGCATCGCGAGCCGTTCCGGAAATTCGCCGCGTCGGTGCCGGCCGAGCTGGCCAGCGAATATTTCGAGACGGGCCCGAATGCGCGCTACCTGGCGACGGTCGGCCGGGTGCGCGCCGAGCATCGAAAAACGTTCGAATCGGCGATTCTGGGTCACGACCTGGTACGCGTGCACACGGTTTCGGAGGCGGACAATCCGCTGTATCACCGGCTGTTGCTCGAAGCCGGAAAGGCGACCGGACTCGCGGTGCTTTATAACACGAGTTTCAATCTATTCGGCGATCCTCTGGTGTCGACGCCGCGCGATGCGGTGCGCAGCTTCTATTCGTCGGGGATCGACGCGTTGAGCATCGGGAATTTTCTGTTGGAGAAGTAGTACCTGCCTTTGTACTGGTACCTGTTAGCCGCCGGGTACCTTGTTACGGTACCCCGCACACCCCAAAATTACTTCAATGGAGCGCACGGATTTCGAGCAGTGGAAAGCTAAAGAGGTTGCGCGATTACTGGCGCTGGTGGAAACCGAGCGGCGCTACTACCAGGAAATGGTGGCATCGCTGCCGGTGGCGCTGGTGGTGCTCTCCGCCGACCGCTCCATTGTCTCCGCGAATCGGGCGTTTCGCCAGACCTTCGGGGTCCGCATCGAAGACCTGCGGCACAAAACCATCGAACAGATCCTGCCTTCAGAGGAATTGGTCGAAAAGATCCGCGAGGCGCACCTGTCGCGGACATCGCAGCCCCCTTTCTTTCTCGAAATCGGAGGACGCCAGCTGCGTTTCGCGATCGTGCCGATCCGCAACTGGGACGACGAATCCGAAGTGGAAACGCTGCTGATGGTGGAGGATGCGCGAGCCTTAACGGCGGAGCAGCCGGCCGCCATGCCCACCGTGGCGCCCGTAATCGAGACGGCGCCGGCCGCGCTCGCGATCGCCGACGTGCCCGCGATTGTGTGGCAGGCGGATCCGCAGACGCTTCGGTTCCGATCGGTCAGCGGCGCGGCGGAACAACTGCTCGGGTTTCCGCCCGAGCATTGGACGCGAACGGAACAATTTTTCCGCGATCGGATTCATCCCGAGGATCGCGCGGCGACGATGGCGTTCTATGAAGCCATGCTGCAACGGAAGCCCGCCAAGGAATCGGACAGGGACGCGAGCGCGGAGTTTCGCGCGGTGACCGATGCGGGCGGAACGGTGTGGGTCCGCGAGACGATTCGCGTACCGCAACCGGGCGACGCCGATCCCGTGATTCGCGGCGTGATGACCGACATCAGCCGGCGCAAGCAGCTGGAACAGCAACTGCTGACGGCGGAGCGTTCCGACGCGCTGCATGGGCTGGCGGGCCGGCTTGCGCACGACCTGAACAATCCCCTGATGATCATCAGCGGGTACGGCGAGGAGTTGTTGCAATCTCTCCCGCCGGAAAATCCCATGCGCGGCGATATCCAGCAGATTCTGGGCGCATCGGAGCGGATTTCGGGAGTAACGGGGCAGCTTCTGGGCTTTACGCGAAAGCTGGCCGCGGAGCCGCAGCCGGTGAACGTAGCCGCGCTGCTGGGCGGGATGGAAGAGCGAATCGTCGCGGCGGCGGGCGCGACGGTCACCGTGGAGTTTACTTATGGGGACGGCCCGGTATGGACGATGGCCGATCCGGAGCAGCTCGAAGAGGTGATTCTCGCCGTAACGTCCGAAGCGCGCGAGGGCGCGCGGGAACGGTCGCGCGTGACGATCGGGTGCGGGACGGAGACGATCGCCGAGCGGCTGGCGGAGTCGACGTTGAAACCGGGCACCTACACGCGGATCGCGATTCACGATAACGGTGAGGGTGTGGACGGCGGCCGGCGCGCGGCCATTTTCGAATCCGTGCTGGACGGCAAGGAGCCGGAAGCGGGCGGCGCGGCGCTGGCGCGTGCTTATTCCCTGGTTCGCGAGTGGGGCGGCGACATCGCGTTTTCGAGCGAGCCGTTTCGCGGCTCGACATTCCTGATCTACCTGCCCTATTTCCAACCCGAGCCTGCCGGGGTCGAACCCGAAAAGGCTGCGCCACCGGAAATCGCCGCTCCGGTGGAAATCGCCGCGCCGGCCGCGGCAGTTTCGCTCGGGACCATCCTGCTGGTGGAAGACGAAGCCGGGATTCGCGCGCTGGTCCGCAAAATTCTGCGGCGCGAGGGTTATGAGGTGCTCGAGGCAGGCAGCGGCGAAGAAGCGTTGAACGTCGCGGCGTCGTACCAAGCGCAAATCGATTTATTGTTGACCGACGTTGTCCTTCCGGGGATGGGCGGGCGCCAGCTCGCCGAGAGCATGCGCGAATGGAAGCCGTCGATGAAGGTGCTATACGTGTCGGGCTACTCCGACGACGAGGCGGTCCGCGCCGGCGCGTTCCCGCCGGGATCGAAATTCCTGCAAAAGCCGTTCACGCTCAGCGCGCTGGTGGGTGCGGTGCGCGAAGCGATGGCTGGCGAACCGTAAGCCATCCTGGTCCTATTCGCACCGGTTCCGGGCGTGAAGGGTGGAGCGAAAACAGCGATTTTTACCCCCGGCATGACTGCCGGGGCTTGTGGACGCGCTTTCCGTTCAACAAGATCGGCAAGCCCCGCCAGCGATGGCGGGGTTGAAGGGCGAGTTTTCACACAGACTCTGAGTGCCGGGGCTTGCTCGGCCCTTGCCGCTCGACGACATCGTCAAGCCCTGCCGGTGATTGGCCCGGCTTTAACGATATCCAAAGCCCCGCCTGTGAATGGCGGGGTCCGGTTCGTGATATGCTTCCACACTATGAAGCTCACCCTGCTGGTATTCGCACTCGCTTCGCTCGGTTTCGCCCAGGAAGAAAGCGCCGCCGGGCGCGACCAGGCGCGCTCGATGGTGATCACCAAGTTCGGCATCGTCGCCGCCAGCCAGACGCTCGCGTCGCAGGCGGGCGCGAAAGTGCTCGAAGAGGGCGGCAATGCGATCGACGCCGCCATTGCGGCCAATGCGGTTCTGGGAGTCACCGAAGCCGCGATGAACGGCATGGGCGGCGATCTGTTCGCGATCGTGTATGAAGCGAAAAGCGGCAAGCTGTACGGGCTGAATTCGAGCGGCTGGGCTCCGAAGGCCCTGACGGCGGAGGCCCTGCGCGCCCAGGGCATCACCGATATGAATCGCAGCGGCGCGCATCGCGTGACCGTGCCGGGAGCCGTGGCCGGATGGCAGGCGCTGCGCGACAAGTTCGGCACCATGAAGTTCGACAAGCTGCTGGCGCCCGCGATTTACTACGCCGAAAACGGATATCCGGTGACGGAAATTATCGGGGGAGAATGGGCGGCGCAGGAAAAATCGAAGGCCAAGGTTCCGGGATGGGCCGAGACGTACATGCCGGGCGGGCACGTGCCCAAGGTCGGCGAGATGTTCCGCAATCCCGCGCTCGCGGAATCGCTGAAGCTGGTTGCAGCGAAAGGCCGCGATGGATTTTATAAAGGTGCGCTCGCGGGGAGGCTGGTGAGTTTCCTCAAAGAGCAGGGAAACATGATGTCGCTCGAGGATCTGGCCGAGTTTCAACCCGAATGGGTGGAACCGATCTCGACCACCTATCACGGATGGCGCGTCTATGAGATTCCGCCGAACACGCAGGGCATCGCCGCGCTCGAAATGCTCAACATCATGGAAAAATATCCGCTCGCGGAATACGGCCATAACAGCGCGAAGGACCTGCATACGATGATCGAGGCGAAGAAGCTCGCCTATGCGGACATGCTGCGCTACGTCGGCGATCCGCGATTCGGGAACCTGCCGGTGAATCAGCTTCTGTCGAAGGATTTCGCGGCCGGGCGCGCCAAGCAAATCGAATCCGCGCATGCCAATTGCGATCCGCTTCCGGCGGAGCTGAGCGAGCGAACCACCATCGGCAACGATACGATCTACATGTCGGCGATCGACAGCGAAGGCAACATCGTTTCCCTGATCCAGAGCAATTTCGCCGCGTTTGGAACGGGGCTGGTGGCGCCGGGAACCGGATTCGCGCTGCAAAATCGCGGGGGGCTGTTTACGCTGAAGCCGGATGAGCCCAATACGCTCGCGCCGCGCAAGCGTCCGCTGCACACGCTGATTCCGGCGTTCATGGAGAAGGATTCGACGCGCATCGGGTTCGGAATTATGGGGGGATGGAACCAGGCGCAGGCGCACGCGCAGTTCGTGTCGAACATCGTCGATTTCGGCATGAACATCCAGATGGCGATGGAAGCCGCCCGGTTCACCAAGGGCAGCTTCGGCGGATGCGAAGTGATGATGGAATCGCGGATTCCGGCGAGCGTTCGCGACGAGTTGACCCAAATGGGCCACAAGATCAATGTCCGCGGCTCGTTTTCCGAATCGATGGGCCGCGGCCAGGTGGTCGAGCGCAACGCGGCGGGTGTGAATTTCGGCGCATCGGATCCGAGAGACGACGGCGAGGCGATCCCGCAGGGTCCGCCGCTGTTCGGGGTAAAAAAGTAGTCTTCTACGCGTTCGGCGCCTGTTCCATAAAGTAGTAGCAGATCATGTGACAGACCGCCATGTGCGCGTCTTCGATGCGGCCCATGTGCGGCTCGGCGACGTGAATATTCAGTTGCGCCAGCGGTCCCAGCCGGCCGCGATCCCGCCCGCTCAGCGCGATGGTCCGGCATCCCGCGGAATTTCCGTATTCGATGGCGGCGATCACGTTGGCCGAATTTCCCGAACCGCTCAGGGCCATGACCACGTCGCCGGGTTGTGCGAAATTCTTCAATTGCTCGACGAAAACGCACTCGTAGCCCAGGTCGTTCGAGTACGCGGTGAGGGTGGGCAGGGAATCGTTCAGCGCGAGAATACGAAACCGCTTTTCGCGGCCGTGGCTCGCTCCCTTCACCATATCGCAGGCGAAATGCGAGGCCGTCGCGGCGCTGCCCCCGTTGCCGCAGATGAAGATGTGCCGGTCGCTCTCGCGCGCTTCTTCGAGCCATTCGATCGCCTGCTGCACTTTGGCGGCGTCAATTTGCGCCAGCGTTTCCAGCAATCGCGACCGGTACTCGTCGGCGAAACTCATATTTAAATTGTAATCGCCCGCGACGGGGCGCCCGCATGGCCGCGGTACCAATCGTAGGTGGACGCGAGCCCGTCCTTCAAGGCGATGCGCGCCCGCCAGCCGAGGGAGTGGATGCGGCTCACATCCAGCAGTTTGCGCGGCGCTCCATCCGGCTTGGCATGGCCGAAGACGAGATTTCCCTGGAATCCGGAGATGGCCGCGATCATTTCTGCCAGCTCGCGGATGGTCACGTCCTCTCCGGTGCCCACGTTGACGATTTCCTCGTCGTCGTAATTCAGCATCAAAAGCAGCGCGGCGTCGGCGAGATCGTCCACATGCAGAAATTCGCGGCGCGGCGTACCCGTGCCCCAAATCTCCACTTCCGGCGCCCCGCGCGCCGTCGCGTCGTGAAATTTAGAGATCAGCGCCGGCACGACGTGCGACGAGGTCAAATCGAAATCGCCGCCCGGACCATAGAGATTGGCGGGCATCAGGGAAATCGCCCGGAAGCCGTACTGGCGGCGGTACGCCTGCGCCATCTTGATGCCGGCGATTTTCGCGATCGCGTACCATTCGCTGGTCGGCTCCAGCGGTCCGGTCAACAGAGACGCTTCCGCCATCGGCTGCGGCGCGAATTTCGGATATATGCACGATGACCCCAGAAACTGGAGTTTGTTTACGCCCGCGCGATATGCGGCGTCGATGACGTTGAGCTCGATGGCCAGATTGTCGTAGAGAAATTCCGCGGGACGGGTGCTGTTCATCAGAATCCCACCGACGCGCGCGGCGGCCAGGAACACGTATTCCGGTTGTTCGGCAGCGAAAAATTCGCGCACCGCGGAGCCGTCGCGCAGATCGAGCTGATCATGCGTCCGGACGATCAAATGGCGATAGCCCGCCTGGTGCAGTTTACGGCAGATCGCCGAACCCCCCAGCCCGCGATGGCCGGCCACGAAAATGCGCGAATCCGGATGCATTGCCGTCAAGACTGCGAGGCTCCGCGCCCGCTCACGCGATGGCCCGCGGAAGCGAGCGTCGCCTGCTGGCGCGCCAGCTCGAGGTCGTGCTCCATCATCATCGCCACCAGCTCCTCAAATTTTACTTTCGGCGCCCATCCGAGCTTCTCGCGCGCCTTCGACGCATCGCCGCACACATTATCGACCTCGGTGGGGCGGAAGTAACGCGAATCTCTTTCCACATGCCGCTGCCAAGGGACGCCGCAATAGTCCGCGGCCCGCTCCAGAAATTCGCGCACCGAATGGGATTCGCCGGTGGCAATGACAAAATCCTCAGCTTCCGGTTGCTGCAGAATCCGCCACATCGCTTCGACATAATCGCCCGCGTAGCCCCAGTCGCGCCGCGCCTCGAGATTGCCGAGATAGAGCTTGTCCTGAAGCCCCAGCTTGATGCGGGCCAGCGCCCGCGTGATCTTGCGCGTGACGAAAGTTTCTCCGCGCCGCGGCGATTCGTGATTGAACAGAATCCCGTTCGCGACGAATAATCCATAGGCTTCGCGATAATTCACCGCATACCAATGCGCGGCGAGCTTGCTCACGCCATACGGGCTGCGCGGATAAAAAGGAGTCGACTCATTCTGTGGCGGGGGCGATGCGCCGAACATTTCCGACGATCCCGCCTGATACAGGCGCACGGCATGGCCGCGCGCCGCGTAATCGCGCACCGCTTCGAGAATACGCAGGGCTCCGGTGGCGACGACATTCGCGGTGTACTCGGCCTGATCGAAGCTGACGCGCACGTGCGATTGCGCGGCCAGATTGTAGATTTCCTCGGGCTGCGCGGCTTCCAGAATGTGCCGGATGCCCGCGCCTTCGCTCGAGTCGCCATAATGCAGAAACAACTTCGCGCCGTGTTCGTGCGGATCGGCGTAAATCGCATCCAGACGTTCCGTGTTGAAGGTCGAGGCGCGCCGCACCATCCCATGGACTTCGTATCCTTTGGCCAGCAGCAATTCCGCCAAAAAGGACCCGTCCTGTCCGGTGATCCCGGTGATCAGTGCTCTTTTCACGCTCGTTTTTACTTTATCCCGTTTCTTTCGATGGCCGCGCGAGTGAGACAATGAGTCTGTCACGTTCACCATCAAGGAGGATCATTGAGGTACGCGGAACAGTTGCGTGCGAAAATTTTGAATCACCGGGCGCGAGTGGGAGTGGTGGGGCTCGGATACGTGGGTCTGCCGCTGGCGGTCGAGTTTGCCGGCGCCGGATTCCCGGTCACCGGAATCGATATCGACGCGGAGAAAGTGGCGGCGCTCGAGCGCGGCCAATCCTACATTCAGGACATCCCCACCGCGACGCTGAAGCCCCTGGTAGCATCGGGAAAGTTGCGCGCGACCACCGATTTCGGCGCGGTCGCGGAACTGGACACGATCAACATCGCCGTGCCCACGCCGCTGCGCAAAACCAAAGATCCCGACATGAGCTACATCGTCAACGCGTGCCAGGAAATCGCCCAACATTTTCATCCCGGCATGTTGTTGATCCTGGAATCGACCACCTACCCCGGCACCACCGATGAACTGATGCTGCCGATGTTTGAAAAGCCGGGGTTCCGCGCGGGCGAGGATTTTTTTCTGTGCTTTTCGCCGGAGCGCGTGGACCCCGGCAACCCTCAATATCAGACGAAAAATATTCCGAAAGTGGTGGGCGGCATCACGGCGGCGTGCACCGAGTTGGGCGCGCTGTTTTATGGGCAGGCGCTGGAGCGCGTGGTCCCGGTGGGCTCGACGCGCGTCGCCGAGATGGTGAAACTGCTCGAGAACACGTTCCGCATGATCAATATCGGACTGGTGAACGAGATCGCGCTGATGTGCGATCGCATGGACATCAACGTGTGGGAAGTGATCGAGGCGGCGTCGACCAAGCCGTTCGGGTTCATGCCGTTTTATCCCGGCCCGGGCCTGGGCGGGCACTGCATTCCGATCGATCCGTTTTATCTATCGTGGAAAACCAAGCAGGCGGGCATCGAGGCGCGGTTCATCGAGCTGGCGGGCTACATCAACGGATCGATGCCGCACTTCGTGGTGGATAAGATTCAGAACGCGCTGAACCAGCATGTGAAGCCGCTCAAAGGATCGCACGTGCACGTGCTGGGCGTGGCCTACAAGCGCGATATCGACGACGTGCGGGAATCACCGGCGCTGGATATTATGCATCTGCTGGGCAAGCGCGGCGCGAAGGTGACCTACAGCGATCCGTGGGTGCCGAAACTGCGAGCCGACGGAGTGTTGCCCGAGGACATGCACGCGATTGACGTGCAACCGGCGTCGGCGGAGGCGGACTGCGTGGTGATCGTGACCGATCACCATTCGTTCGATTACGCGCGCATCGTCGAGCGCGCGAAGCTGATCGTCGACACGCGCAACGCGCTCAAAGGGTTTTCCTCCGAAAAAATCGTCCGGCTCTAATCGAAAAATGATCGGATGGCCGCTTCGATGCGCTCGCTCGCGTGGCCGTCGCCGTAGGGGTTGTGAATCCGGGACATGCGCTGATACTCGGCGGGATCGTCCAACAGAATGGCGGTTTCCGAGACGATTCGCGCAACATCGGTGCCGACCAGTTTCACCGTTCCGGCGGCGACCGCTTCCGGACGCTCGGTCTTTTCGCGCATCACCAGCACCGGCTTGCCAAGCGAAGGACCTTCCTCCTGAATCCCGCCTGAATCGGTCAGCAGGATGTGGGCGCGCCGCATCAGATCGACGAAGGGAACGTAATCCATCGGCTCGATCAGCGTGATGCGCGGATGAGATCGCAGGTGACGATCGACGGTGGCGCGCACATTCGGGTTGGGATGGACCGGGTAAACCAGATGCACGTCTTGGCGATCCGCAATTTTCAAAAGCGCCTCGCAGATGCGGTCGAATCCTTCGCCGAAACTTTCGCGGCGATGCGCGGTCACCAGAATCAGTTTCCTTCCGGCTGCGTTGACCGGAAGACCATTGGGCACCGGCTCGCCGCTTTGCACGTTTACAGAAAGCTCGCCGCTTTCCGCGTTTACAGAAAGCTTGCCGCTTGGCACGTTTACAGAAAGCTTGCCGCTTTCCGCGTTTACAGAAAGCTCGCCGCTTTCCACGTTTACAGAAAGCTCGCCGCTTTCCAGGCGATCGCGCACCCAGAGCACGGCGTCGATCCCGGTGTTGCCGGTGATCCAGACGCGGTTGCAAATCCCCTCGTGAGCGAGATGGCCGGCGGCTTCCGGCGTGGCCGCGAAATGCAGCGTCGTCATTCTCGCCGTCAGCACGCGATTTAATTCTTCGGGGAACGGTTGATAGAGATCGCCGGTGCGCAGACCGGCCTCGACGTGCGCGACGGGAACGCGCTGATAGAAGGCGGCCAGCGCGCCGCATAGCGTGGTGGTCGTGTCGCCCTGCACCACGGCCAAATCGGGCCTGGACTCGGAGAGCACGGGCTCGAGCGCGCTGATGATTCGCGAGGTCGATTGAAACAGCGTTTGACCGGGCGTCATCACGTTCAGGTCGTAATCCGGCGTGATGCGAAACGCCGCCAGCACCTGATCGAGCATGGCGCGGTGCTGCGCGGTGACGCAGATTTTCACCGCGTAACGCTCGGGGAAGCGCTGAAGCTGCAATACCAGCGGCGCCAGCTTGATCGCTTCCGGACGGGTTCCGAAGATGAACAGGACAGTGCGGAGCACGAATTTAGATGATACGCGGCACGAATTCAGCTGTAAAATTCCGCAATCGCGCGGCTGACGTAGTCGATATCGTCCGCGGCGAGCTCCGCGAAAACCGGAAGCGCCAGAGCCTCCCGCGCCAGCGCTTCGCTCTCCGGATAATCGCCGGGCTTGCCGCCGAGGTAGGCGAAACATTTTTGCAGATGCAGCGGCAAAGGATAGTAAATCGCGGTGCCGATGCCGCGCTGCTTCAGGAATTCCTGCAATTGGTCGCGACGCGGCGCGCGGATCACGAACTGGTTGTAAATGTATCGCGTCTGATAGGCGGCCGGCCGCGGCAGGCGAACCGGGACCCCGGCGAGCGCCTCTCGATACAGATCCGCATTGCGGCGCCGGCCTTCCGTCCACGCATCCAGATGGCGCAGCTTCACGCTGAGCACCGCGGCCTGCAGAGCGTCGAGCCGCGAATTGATCCCGACCCAGTCGTGATAATAGCGCTGATGCTCGCCGTGAACGCGCAGGCACGCGAGTTTCTCCGCGAGCGCGCCATCATCGGTAGTGAGCATTCCTCCGTCGCCGTATCCGCCGAGATTTTTGCTCGGGAAGAAACTGAAACACGCGACGTCGCCGAGGCTGCCCGCGCGGCGGCCGTTATATTCCGCGCCGATCGATTGGGCCGCGTCCTCGATCAGCTTCACGCCGCGAGGCTGCGCGATTTTTCTCAGCGGATCCATGTCCGCGCATCCGCCGAACAGATGAATCGGGATCATCGCGCGAATTTCGGGATGCGCATCGAGCGCCGCCTCGGCTTGTTTCACGTCGATGTTGAACGTCTCCGGATCGATATCGCAAAATACCGGAGTCGCGCCGGCGCGCGCGATGGAGCCGGCGGTCGCAAAAAACGAATACGGCGTCGTGAGCACTTTATCGCCGGCGCCGATATCGAACCCCAGCAGCGCGAGGTAGAGCGCATCCGATCCGGAAGCGCATCCGACCGCGAATTTCGTTTCGCAATATTCAGCGATCGAGGCTTCGAGCTTCGCCACTTCGTCGCCGAGAATGAACCGCTGCGAGTCGATCACGCGCGTGACGGTTCCGAGAATTTCCTCTCGAATGGCCCGATGCTGGGCTTGAAGATCGAGCAGCGGGATTTGTCTCGTAGCAACAGACGCCATAAATCATCAGTGTAGCGGCCACTCCTGCGAAAGTCGACGAATACTCGCTTGGTCCGGGCGTCGCGCAACCTTCATCGTTCGCCGTGGCTAAGCGAAACTAGCCACAGCTACTCGTGATGCAGCGCGCTCATCGGGTCGATCGCGGTCGCGCGGCGCGCCGGAACGCGTGGCGCAGGTCTCGTAGCGTGCCTCCGGATCAAGCTTCTAGCTTATGACGGCCGGCGCGCGAAACGGTCGGGGTCAGGATTTGGCGAATCGCGAAAACACGACGCTGGTAAACCGCGAGGTTTTCGATCCGCCGTGCATGCGGCACAATCCGTTCGCCATGGCCGGGGCCCGGCATGGAAGGCCGCCGCGCGTCCAACCGCTGCATCGGAGAGCCGGTCTGCCGACCCGCAAACCCATCCAGCGGCGGACGCGGCGAATTAAGAGCGTAATAGTCGACTGCCGCGGCCGAGGTGGATCCGGATGCGCGAATACCACCGGCTCGGGCTCAATTTCCGGCGCCGGGCCGGGTTTCCTTTGGGTCACCGGCCCCGGACCGGAAATCTCCTTCCCCTGGGGCCAGGTTCCCGCCATTCTAAAGGCGTTGCGTACTTTGCTCATCGTGGTCCTCCGTCCCGAAGATGCAGCTTGCGCGAAAGTATGCAGCGGAACAATGAGAGAGTTCGGGAAGGGAATCCAGGATTCTTAGCGCCGGGGGTGTAGCGGTACTGTTACGTCTTGAAGCGTTCGTCGATTTCGATCTGGTACCCGCTGGCCAGCCGATTGGTTTCGTTCGCCATTCCCACGACGGCCATCAGTTCCGCGAATTGAGCGTCCGTCATGCCGGCCTTCCGCGCGCCGGCGGTGTGCGAAGCGACGCAGTATCCGCACAGATTGGTGGCGCTGATGGCGACGTAGATCATTTCTTTAGTCAACGCGTCCAGTGCGCCGGGCGCCATAATCGATTTGACCGATTCCCAGGTCCGCCGCAGCGTCGCCGGGTCGTGCGCCAGCGCCTTCCAGAAATTATTGATCCAGTCCGTCTTGCGCGTCGCCATGATGTCGTCGTAGACCGCGCGCACCTCCGGACTGGCCTGCTGGTATTCGATGAGTCCAAGTGTAGCCATGATGTTAACCGCGATTCCCCAGCGGCTCCGTGCGCCCGGCGAGCGGCTTGACCACGTTTCCGCCGCACACGCCGACACCGGTATTGAGCAGCGCGTTCAGAAAATTGTAGAGCACGGCGTAGACGTGCTGCTCGGTCACCGGAGCTTTATTCGGAAGTCGAAAGCTGGCCGGCAATTCCTTGTTGATCTGAAGCCGGATCGAATGGGGCAGCGCGCGGCCGCTCCGATCGCGCTGATTGGCGAGCTGAATGGGCGTCTGCAATACCGATCCGCTCCATCCGTCGACATAAAACTGGCAGCGCGAAAACCAGCCGAGATTCGCCGGATCGGCCGCATCGAACAGCAGCAGCGGCGATTGCCGGCCTTCGGCATTGAGGTCCAGCACCATGCGCCGCACCTGGTCGTCGAGCTTGAACTCGAATCCGGCCTGCCGCGCGATGTTCTCGATAAATTCCGTATCGAGCTCGAGCAGCAGCAGCTTTTGCGCGCCGGCCTTTAAAACCTGCATTCGATGCCTATTCTAACAGCAGCCGCAAAGGCGGCAGGAGTCAGAATCCGGAATCGGCTCCTCCCGGCTCCTTTATCCTGTAAACAGATGCCTGGGCCACTGGTGCTGTTCGATATCGACGGAACGCTCTTGCGGCGCGCGGGGCCGCATCATCGCGAGGCCCTGGTGGAAGCGATCCGCCGGGCGACGGGAATGGAGACGACCACCGAGGGCGTGCCGGTACAGGGGATGCTCGATCGCGATATCGTCGCCATAATGCTCGCCGGCGTGGGCGCCTCGGCCGGATACATCCGCCGTCACATGCCGGAAATTATCGCGCAGGCGCAGGCGATTTACGCCCGAAGCTGCCCCGATCTGCGGCGCAAGGTCTGTCCCGGAGCGCGAATGCTGCTGTACCGGCTATCGCGCCGCGGCATCACGACCGGCCTGGTGACCGGAAATCTCACCTCGATCGGATGGAAAAAGATGGAGCGCGCGGGCCTGCGCCGATATCTGCGATTCGGCGCCTTTTCGGAACTGGCTCGCGACCGCGCGGGACTGGTTCGCATTGCGATTCGCCAAGCGCGGCGCGAAGGATGGATCAATGGCGCAAGCCCGATCGCACTGATCGGCGATCATCCCAACGACATTCAGGCCGCGCGGGCGAACCGTGTGCGATCGATCGCCGTCGCGACGGGCGTCGTGGGTGCGGAAGAACTCGCGAAACATTCCCCCGACGTTTTGGTTCCGGACCTGCGCGCCCTTTCGGTGGAAACGCTGATCGGACATTAAAAAGGCGGGGAAAGCGGCCATTTCCATCAGCAGGATACGGGGGATTCCGGCGGGGTGAAACTAAACGGAACGTGCGCGGTATTACCCTCGTAAACTATCGCAAAGGAGTTGTACTTATGCGCGCACGCGGCATGTGTTTGATCGCGTCAATGGTTGTGCTCGCCGGCTGCGAGGATTTCGACCTCGGCGGACTCAATGACCGCTACCGGGAGGATTTTCACTTCAGCTATCCTCTGGCCGAGGGCGGGACGATCGAGCTTGAAAATCTCAACGGGTCCGTCGAAATCAGCGGCTGGGATAAGAACACGGTGGATGTCGACGGCACCAAGTACGCCAACACCGAAACCCGGCTTCACGAAATGAAGATCGACGTGCAAGTCACAGCCGGTTCCGTGATGATCCGGACGGTTCCCCCCATCGACCGGCACGGCAACGCGGGTGCGCGCTACGTGCTGCACGTTCCCCGGCACGCCGAATTGTCGAACATCGTCACCTCCAACGCGCCCATTCGAGTGACGGACATGGACGGCGCTGCGCATTTGCGAACCAGCAACGGCTCCGTGCGGGTGAGCGACATTCGCGGTATGGTGGACGCGCGAACCTCCAATGGCCCGGTGGAGCTGGCCGGCGTCACGGGCGATGCGACGCTGCACACCAGCAACGGCTCCATTCATGCCGACGTGAAGAAGGGGCGATTTGAAGCCACCACGTCCAACGGCAGCATCACGGCCCGATTGATCGAGACCGATCCGAGCCCGGTGCGCCTGGAAAGCTCCAACGGCCATATCGATTTGACCATGGAGGCGCCGCGCGAAGTTCATGCGCGGACATCGAACTCCTCCATTACGGTTCATATGCCGTCGTCGGCGGGCGCGATGGTGCGCGCGCACACCACCAACTCATCCGTTTCTTCGGACTTCGACGTCAGCGTGCACGGCGGCCTTCTTTCCAGGCATCAGCTCGAGGGCACAATCGGCGCGGGCGGACCGCTGCTCGATCTGAACACGTCGAATGGCGCCATTACGCTGACGCGTCTTTAGTAGTGCGATGGCGCAGCGGGATCTTCAGCCGCAAGATCACGCCCTGGCGCCCGGACCGGATCACCAGGCGTCCTTTCAACTGCCGCGCGCGCTCATGCATGGCCGCGAGCGCTACGGAATCGCTCGCGCGCATCGGAGAAGGATGAATCAGCTCCAGCGTCACTCGCGACGGATCGCATTCCACCCGGAGCGACGCCGGCTTTTGCGAATGAAGGTTGGCGAGCGCATCCTGCACGATTCGAAATATCCCAATTTCCACTTCGTGGGGCAGCCGGCCGAGGGACTTCGGCAGGTCCACCTCCAGGACGCCGCCGGTGCGCTGGGCATATTCCTCCGCGAAGGCGCGCAGCGCGGCGGTTAACCCAAAGTCTTCGAGCAGCGGAGGGTGCAACCGGTAGGACACCGCGCGAATTTCCCGCGCACACGCTCGAACCAGGTCGGCGCTGTCGACGAGCGCGGCCCGGGCGCGCGGGTCCAGTGCACCGGCGGATTGCGCCACCAGCGCCAGGTTCAACTGGAGCGCGGCCAGGTGCTGCTCGGCCGTCGAATGAAGCTCCCGGGCAATGCGCCTGCGTTCCTCATCCTGCATGCGAAGCAGGTTGGCCCCGAACCGGGAATGCGCCCTTGAAGATTTCACGTCGCCGCTCTCGCGTTCCCCGCGATTCTACCGCTCAAATTGCACACAGGGACTGCATGATGAAACGAATTTGTCGCCATAAAGGTTACCGCCGGCATTTTAAAGAAATACGCCGGGCAACCAAAACATGTATTTGATTTGTGTTTCAAGAAGCATGATAATAAAGCCTCTTTATAAGGAGGATTCTCATGACTCGCGTCGTCCGTTGCGCGCTGATTCAGGCCGCCAATGTCGCACCGGCCGATAGCCCGCTCGATGGGGTGAAAAGCGCGATGCTCGAAAAGCACGAGGCTTATATCGCGCAGGCGGCCGGGTCCGGCGCGCAGATCACCTGCCTTCAGGAAATCTTTTACGGTCCCTATTTCTGCGCCGAGCAGCAGCCCCGCTGGTACGATTTCACCGAGCCGATTCCCAATGGCCCCACCGTGAAACGCATGCAGGAGCTGGCTCGCCGGCACCAGATGGCGCTGATCGTGCCGATCTACGAAGTGGAGCAGGACGGCGTGTATTACAACACCGCGGCGGTAATCGATCGCCTCGGGAATTATCTCGGCAAGTACCGCAAGACCCACATCCCGCACGTCGCGCCGGGATTCTGGGAGAAATTTTATTTCCGTCCGGGCAACCTCGGGTACCCGGTCTTCGATCTCGGTTTCGCTCACATAGGCGTATACATCTGCTACGACCGTCATTTTCCGGAAGGCGCGCGCGCTCTGGGATTGAACGGCGCGGAAATCGTGTTCAATCCGTCGGCGACGGTGGCCGGTTTGAGCGAATATCTCTGGAAGCTCGAACAGCCCGCGCACGCCGTCGCCAATGGGTACTTCATCGGAGCGATCAATCGCGTCGGCGTCGAAGCGCCGTGGAATATCGGCGAATTTTACGGGTCCAGTTATTTCTGCAATCCGCGCGGGCAGATCATCGCGCAGGCCGCGCGCGATAAAGACGAGGTCTTGGTGGCCGATCTCGACCTCGATGAAATCAAGCAGGTGCGCCAGACCTGGCAGTTCTTTCGCGACCGCCGGCCGGACTTGTACCATGATCTAGTGAAAGCCTGACTTCATGCCGAATCCGGTTCCGCCGCTGACGCCCGAAGAATTTTCCGCGCGGTTTGCGGATCTCCATCCGCCCTTGGCGCCGCAAGCCGCCGCGATCGAAGCATCGCGATGCCTGAACTGTTTCGACGCGCCGTGCACCGCCGCGTGCCCCACGCATATCGACGTTCCGAAATTTATCAAGAAAATCTCCAACGGAAACCCGCGGGGCTCCGCCGCGGCGATTCTCGATTCCAACATTTTGGGCTTGAGTTGCTCGCGCGTGTGCCCGGTGGACGTGCTGTGCGAAGGCGCCTGCGTGATGCATCGCTACCATCGGCAACCGATCGAGATCGGGCGGCTGCAGCGCCACGCGATGGACTGGTTTTATGCGCATTCGCCGTCGCTTCCGGTGGCGCCCGATCGCGGGAAACGGGTGGCGTGCATCGGAGCCGGCCCGGCTTCGCTCGCCTGCGCGGCCCAGCTGCGCCGCGAAGGATTCGCCGTCACTATTTTCGATCGCCAGCCAATGGCCGGCGGTCTCAATACCTACGGCGTTGCCGAATACAAGCTGCGTCCCGCCGATAGCATGAAGGAGGTCGAGCTGCTCCAATCGATGGGCGTGGAATTTCGTCTGGAAGTCGAGGTCGGCGCGAATATCGACGAACTCGAGCGCGATTTCGACGCGATTTTTCTGGGCGTAGGATTAGGCCCGACGCATCGTCTCGGAATTCCGGGCGAAAATCTTCCGGGCGTGATCGATGCGCTGCGTTTCATCGCCGACTACAAGACTGCCGATTACAGGACCGGCGACGTTGCGATCGGCCGTCGTGTGGCCGTCATCGGAGCGGGAAATACGGCCATCGATGCGGCGACGGCCGCGCGGCGGCTCGGCGCGAGCGAGGTTCACATTCTCTATCGCCGCGGCGAAACCGAAATGCCCGCGTTTGAGTATGAGTACGAAATCGCCAAGCTCGACGGCATCCGGTTTCATTGGTGGACGCGGCCGGTGCGGATTCAGGGCGCGGCGAGCGTCGAAGGCATCGAGTGCTTGAATCACGAGGGCCGCTATTTTCACCTCGAATGCGACATGGTGATTCCGTCGATCGGGCAGTCGCGACTGGTCGACTTTCTCGCCAGTGTCCGCGGCGTTCAAGTGGACGGCGGGCGCGTCGTCGTGAATCGCGAAACCGGCCAGACGGCGAATCCAAAATATTTCGCCGGAGGCGACTGCGTGAACGGCGGACGCGAAGTGGTGGATGCGGTCGCCGACGGAAAGCGCGCCGGGATCGGAATGGCACGATGGCTGATTTAACCACAGTGTTCGCGGGGAAAATCCGCTGCCCGAATCCGTTCTGGCTCGCGTCGGGACCTCCCGCCAATTCGGGCGATCAGGTTATGCGCGCCTTCGATGCGGGATGGGGCGGCGCGGTTTGGAAAACGCTGGGCGAGCCGATTACGAACACCTCTTCGCGCTACAGTTCCATCGATTGGAACGGCCAGCGCATGATGGGCCTGAACAATATCGAGCTGATTACGGACCGTCCGCTCGAAGTAAACCTGCGCGAGATCGCGGAGGTGAAGAAGCGCTATCCGCATCACGCCGTGATTGGGTCGCTGATGGTCGAATCGAAGCGCGAGGCGTGGCACGAGATCGTCCGGCGATCGGAAGACGCCGGCTGCGACGGACTCGAATTGAATTTCGGCTGCCCACACGGGATGAGCGAGCGCGGCATGGGCAGCGCGGTCGGCCAGGTTCCGGAATACTGCACGATGATCACCGGGTGGGTGAAGGAAATCGCGCGGACGCCGGTGCTGGTGAAGCTGACGCCGAACGTCACCGACATCCGCCGCATGGCGCGCGCGGCGCGAATGGGCGGCGCAGACGGGCTCTCCGCCATCAACACGATCAATTCCATCACCGGAATCGATCTCGATACGCTCATCCCTCGCCCGAACGTGGATGGAGCGTCGGCGCACGGCGGCTACTGCGGTCCGGCAGTGAAGCCCATCGCGCTGCACATGGTCCAGCAGATCGCGAGCGACCCCGAGGTGCCCTTGCCCGTGTCCGCGATCGGCGGCGTTTCGGGTTGGCGCGACGCGGCCGAATTCATTCTGCTCGGCGCGCACAGCGTGCAGGCCTGCACCGCTCCGATGCATTGGGGATTTCGCATCGTCGAAGACATGATCGACGGTTTGAAAAACTGGATGGACGAAAAAGGATTCGCGACCATCGACGATTTTCGCGGAGCGAGCCTTCCACGCATGAAGGATTGGAGGCAGCTCAATCTGAATTACCGGATCGTAGCGCGGATCGATGCGGAAAAATGCATCGGCTGCGATCTGTGCTACATCGCGTGCTGGGACGGCGCGCATCAGTGCATTCATGTGGACGGCCACGCTCGTCCGACCGAGTTAATCGAAGCGACGCGCCGCTCGATCGCGGTCACGCCGATCCCGAAACTGGACGGCGCGGCTTCGAGCGGCGAGCGCAAACGTGTTCCGGTGGTTGACGAAGACGAGTGCGTCGGATGCAACCTGTGCTGGCTGGTGTGTCCGGTGGAGAACTGCATCACCATGACCAAAATCGAAAACGGATTGCCCGCCGAGTCGTGGGAACAACGCACGGGAGCCAAATGAGCAGAAAATTGATTCGCAACGGAACGGTGGTGACCGCAGCCGAGACTCGCCAGGCCGACATCTTGATCGAGGGCGAACGGATTAAAGAAATCAGCGCTGCTATTCCCGTCAGCGCGGCGGAAGAAATCGTCGACGCGAGCCGGATGCTGCTATTGCCCGGTGGCATCGATGTGCATACGCATCTCGACATGCCGTTCGGCGGAACCACTTCAAGCGACGATTTCGAAACGGGCACCAAAGCCGCGGCGTTCGGCGGCACGACGACGCTGATCGATTTCGCGATCCAGCCGAAGGGCACGCGTATGCGCGATGCGCTCGATACGTGGTGGAAGAAAGCAGAAAATCGCGCGTCGATTGATTACGGGCTACACATGATCGTCACCGATCTTGGCGAAGCCGGCCTCGACGACATGGACGAGATGGTTCGCGAAGGCGTCGCCAGCTTCAAGTTGTTCATGGCCTACCCGGGCGTGCTGATGGTGGACGACGCGACCATTTTTCAGGCGCTGAAGCGAACCGCCCACAACGGCGCGCTGATTTGTTTGCACGCCGAAAACGGCGGAATCATCGACGTGATCGTGAAAAACGCAATCGCCGAGGGAAAAACCGCACCCATTTATCATGCGCTGACGCGCCCGGTCGCGGCGGAAGCCGAAGCGGTGCATCGCGCGGTGGCGATGTCGGAAATTTCGGGCGCGCCGGTCTACATCGTGCACCTCTCATCGGAAGAAGCTTTGAACGAAGTGCGCGAAGCGCGCGATCGCGGCGTTCCGATTTTCGCCGAAACCTGCCCGCAGTATCTGCTGCTTTCGATCGACGACCTGGCGCGGCCCGGATTTGAAGGCGCCAAGTATGTGTTCACTCCGCCGCTGCGCGAAAAAAGACATCCGCCGAAATTGTGGGACGGTTTGAAGCACGACCATCTGCAAGTGGTCTCCACCGATCATTGCCCGTTCTGTTTCGAGGATCAAAAGATTCTTGGGCAAAACGACTTCAGCAAAATTCCGAACGGCGGTCCGGGCGTCGAGAATCGTTTGCAGCTTCTGTATCATCACGGTGTCAACGCGGGCAAGTTGACGTTGAATCGCTTCGTGGAGCTGGTTTCGACCACGCCCGCGCGTCTGTTCGGCCTCTATCCGCGCAAAGGCGAGCTTGCGCCGGGAAGCGATGCGGATATCGTGGTGTGGGATCCCGAAGCCGGGTACGAGATCAGCGCGAAGACCCATCACATGCGCGTCGATTATTCCATGTTCGAAGGCTTTCGCGTGAAGGGCAACGCGCGCACCGTGTTTTCGCGCGGCGAAAAGATCGTCGACAACGGCAGTTTTCTTGGCCGGACCGGCCGGGGTGCATTTCTGAAACGCGACGCTCGCGGAGGAGCGTGGAAGTAAATAAAGGCGCGATGCTCATGGAACGCGGCCGAGCCAAGGTCCGCCTTCCGAATCCTGATTCGGGCGACATCGGCAAACCGGCGTTGGCCAAAATTCTACGCGATGGATTCATCACGCGCGAGGAATGGGAAAAACTGTGAGCGTCGACCCCACCCTGTACAACCAAGACCTCGCGCCCATCCCCATTGCGCGCCGCACCTGGGGACTTTACAACTACGCCTCGCTGTGGGTCGCAATGAGCGTCTGCATCCCGACCTATATGCTCGCCTCGGGATTGATCGCCGGCGGCATGAGCTGGTGGCAGGCCATCGGCACGATTCTGCTCGGCAACCTGATCGTGCTGGTCCCTATGCTGCTCAACGCGCACGCCGGCGCCCAGTACGGCATCCCGTTTCCGGTATTCGTTCGCGCATCGTTCGGAGTGCGCGGGGCCAACGTGCCGGCGGTGTTACGCGCTCTGGTCGCCTGCGGATGGTTCGGAATCCAGACGTGGATCGGAGGGCAGGCGATCTTTGCCATGTTGCGCATTCTATCGCCTTCGCTGGGGAGTTCGCGCTACGGAATCTGGGTGTGCTTTTTTGCATTCTGGGCCCTGAACATTTGCGTGATTTTGCGGGGCATCGAAACCATCAAGTTCCTGGAGGGAATCGCCGCGCCGTTCATGCTTGCGATCGGCCTGCTGCTGTTGTGGTGGATCACCAATCTCGCGGGCGGGCTCGGTCCCGTGTTGAGCGCGCCGAGCAAATTCAAATCGGCCGGCGAGTTCGTGCGCTTCTTCATCCCATCTTTGACCGGCATGGTGGGATTCTGGGCCACGGTGGCGCTCAACATCCCGGATTTTACCCGTTACGCGAAATCGCAGCGCGATCAGATGCTCGGCCAGGCGATGGGATTGCCGGCGGCGATGACGCTGTACTCCTTCATCGGCGTCGCGGTCACGTCGGCGTCCGTGGTGATTTTTGGCGCGGCGATTTGGGATCCCGTGGTGCTGCTCGGCAAGTTCAACCGGCCCCTGGTCGCCTTGATCGCGCTGATCGCGCTGTTGACGGCGACTCTCAATACCAACGTTGCGGCCAACGTCGTCTCGCCGTCGAACGATTTTTCGAATCTGAATCCGCGGCGCATTTCGTTCCGCACCGGCGGAATCATCACCGGCGTGATCGGCGTGCTGCTGATGCCGTGGAAGCTTCTTGGCGATTTTAGCGCGTACATTTTCGGATGGCTGGTGGGATATTCGGGCTTGCTCGGACCGATCGCGGGAATCATGATCGCGGATTATTTCCTGCTGCGGAAATGCAATCTGGATGTGGACGCCTTGTATCACAGCCACGGCGCCTATGCGTATTCGCGCGGAGTGAACTGGCGGGCGATGGGCGCGCTGGCTGCGGGCATTGTGGTGGCGCTGTGCGGCCTCGTATTTCCGCCCTTGCGCTGGCTGTATGATTACGCGTGGTTCGTCGGATTCTTGGTCGCCGGCGCGGCGTACCTGGCGCTTTCTAAATGAACGCCATGGTCTTGATGCCGGAAACTTCGAAACGTTTCCGGCAGCGGATGTTTTTGCAGACCGCCTTGTCGTCCACCAGGACCATGTAGCTCAGAAATTTCGCGAACCGTGCGCGATCGCGCTCGTCGGCGCCGCGCGGAAGCTGGTCGATTTTCTTGCGCACCATCCAGCGCAGCTCGTAGGTATCCGAGGTTCGGCAGAACGGGCAGTTGAGCGTCGCGGGTTTGGTGGTCGGCGATTCGCGGTAAAACGCCTTTTCTTCGAGAGGCATTTGGAATCAGCGAGCCGCGCGCGCCATATGCGCCGCCGAAACCTGCGTCAGGCTCGCCTCCATCCGCACGGCGAACTCATCGACGTCGGATTTGGCGATGTTCATCGGCGGCGAGATGCGGATTACGTTGCCGTAAGTTCCGCCTTTGCCGATCATGACGCGATTCTCGCGCGCGGCTTCGAGGAGCGCGTTGGTGGCGGCCGCCGCCGGCTTCTTCGACTCGCGGTCCTCCACCAGTTCGATCGCCTGCAACAGGCCCATGCCGCGCACGTCGCCGACGATCGGGAATTTCGCCTTCATCTCGTTCAGCTTTGCGTGTAGATAATCGCCGACCTCGGCGCAGTTGATCATCAGCTTGTGTTCGTCGATGTAATCGATCACCGCTTTGGCCTGCGTCGCCGTAACCGGATTTCCGCCGAAGGTCGAAATGGTCAGGCCTTTCATCGCGTCGGCGACCTCGGGCCGCGCCACAGTTAGCCCCACCGGCGCGCCGTTGCCGAGGCTCTTGGCGCTGGTAATAATGTCCGGCGTCACGCCCCATTTTTCGATGCCGAACCATTTGCCGCCGAGCCGTCCCCATCCGGTCTGCACCTCGTCGCTGATGAACAGGCCGCCGAATTTCTTGACGATTCCGTGAATGATCTCGAAATATTCCCTGGGCGGCGTGATGAATCCGCCGACGCCCTGGATCGGCTCCGCGATGAACGCCGCGATGCGGCCGGAGGTCGACGTGCGGATCATCTCTTCCAGGTCGCTCGCGCAGCGCACCTTGCAGCTCGGATATTCCAGGCCGAACGGGCAGCGGTAGCAGTACGCGTTGATCGCGTGAACGAAGCCGGTGACCGAAGGCGGGCCCAGCCGCCATCCGGCGTTTCCGGTCGCGGCCATCGCTACGGCGGATCGCCCATGATAACTGTGCCGCAGCGCGACAATCTCGTGGTTGCCGGTGTAGCAGCGCGCCGTGACGAACGCGGTTTCGTTCGCCTCCGTGCCGCTGTTGGTGAAAAAGCTCTTGGTGAGTTTGCCGCCGGGCGTCACTTCGGCGACGCGCTTGGCGAGCGCAGCCTGCGGCTCGTTCGCGAACACGGTGGAAACGTGTTGCAGCTTGTCGATCTGCGCGTGAACCTTCCGGTTCACTTCATCATTGCAATGCCCGACGCCGATGGTCACGATGCCGCCGAAGAAGTCCAGGTATTCGTTGCCGTCGATATCCCAAACGTGCTGATCCTTGGCGCGCGTAATTACCAGCGGCTCTTTGAAGTAGTGGAACACGCTCGGAAAAAGATACTGCTGATTGGCAAGGGTGATTTCCTGTTTGGTCATGGTCGTAATTTATATCATATCGGCCCGCGTACACTGATGGAAGGTATCCGCGATGCAGCCGGAAGAATTCGACAAGGTCGTAGAGCGGGCGCTCGAGCGCATTCCGCCCGCCTTTCGAAAGCGCATCGAAAATGTCGCGATCGTCGTCGAGCCGGAACCTCCGCGGCGCGGATTGCTCGGCCTGTATCAAGGCGTCCCGCTGACCGCGCGAAGCGTCTACGACGGATTCCGCATGCCCGACCGGATCACGATTTATCAGGGTCCGCATGAGCGCATGGCGCGCAATCCCGAACAACTGGAACAAATGGTCGCGGAAACCGTGTGGCATGAGATCGCCCACTATTTCGGGATGGATGAAAGGCGAGTGCGGCGCGCCGAACGCCGGCATTTTCATTGATGAGATACTGCATCACCGATCGCCGCCTCATCGGAGTGGAGCGAGCCATGGCGGACGGCGTCGATTTCGTGCAGATTCGCGAGAAGGAGTTTTCCGCGCGCGAATTGCTCGCTCTGACCCGCGCGGTGCTCGCGCTGCCGAATCCGCACGCGACGAAGATCGTCGTGAACACCCGCATGGACGTCGCGCTGGCGGCTAACGCGGGCGGTTTGCATCTTCCTTCGGGATCGATTCCGCCGCGCGAGTGGCGCGCGATCGCTCCGCCGCGATTCCTGATCGGAGTTTCGTGCCATTCGACCGGCGAAGTGCGTGAAGCGGAGCGCGACGGCGCCGATTATGTCGTGTTCGGGCCGGTGTTCGCGCCCATTTCGAAATCGTCGGATCTGGCGCCGCGCGGATTGCCTGGATTATCGGAAGCGTCGCGTGCCGTGCGGATTCCGGTGTTCGCACTGGGCGGCGTCACCGACGCGAACGCGGCTGCCTGCATCGAGGCCGGCGCCGCCGGCGTCGCGGGCATTTCGTTGTTCGAGCGCCGCTGATGTTAAAATTTGATCCGTGGCCAGTGCCGCCGCGAAACAGGCGTATACACGTTCCCAGTTGCGTCGACTGCTGGGCATTTCCGAGCGGCAGTTGGCCCGTTGGGAACAGCAGAAGCTCGTCGCGACGGGCGTTTCCTACGGCTTCAAGGAACTCCTCGGGTTCAGGACGCTGATCCAGCTGCGCAAGAATGGCGTGCCGATCTCGCAGATTCGCCGCGCCCTGGCCGCGCTGCGCACCACGCTCCGCCACATCGACAATCCGCTGATCGAGCTGAAGCTCTACGCCGATGGGAAACGAATCCGCGTCGAGCTCGATGGCGGCGCGATGGAGGCCGAATCGGGCCAGCTCCTTCTGAATTTCGAACAGAGCGAGCTAAGCCGCCTGCTCGAATTCCCGGTGAAAAGCCGCGCGGCCGAGGAGCGCGACCGGCGCTTGGCGGCGGAGCGGTGGTTTCAGAGCGGTCTCGATCTGGAACAATCCGGCGCTCCCGTCGAGGAAGTGATCGAGGCCTATCGCAAGGCCATCGAGTTCGATCCGAAATCGGCCGGTGCGCTCGTAAACCTCGGAACCATTTTTTTCAACCTGCGCAAATTTGCCGAGGCGGAGCGCCATTATCGCCAGGCGCTCGAAGTGGACCCGGAATATGCGCTGGCGCATTTCGATCTCGCGAATCTTTACGACGAGCGCGGGGATCGCACCATGGCGCTGGCGCATTACGAGGCCGCGTTGAAGATCGCACCCAACTACGCCGACGCGCACTACAACGTCGCGCTGCTGTATCAGGGTTCGAATCAGCCCATGAAAGCGGTGCGCCACTGGCGAACCTATTTGAAGCTGGACCCGTCCAGCCACTGGGCCAAAGTCGCGCGCCGCGAGTTGGAAAAACTCCGCGAAGCGACCGTGCTGCCCGGCCGCGGCTAACCGAGCCGCGCGGCGAATCACGCGGCGGCTAAAATAGAACAAGGCAATCGCCCCCACGAATTCGCACCGAGGCAAAACTTGAACAGAATTACTCTCGCGTTCCGCAGTTTTTTCAGCATCCTGTTTCGAGGCGCGCTGCCCTCCGACGTCGCGCAGGCGTTCGGATACTCGAAGGTGGTGCCGATCAAGCCGGCCGCGCCGCAGGTGAGCGCGGGCCCGGCCGACGGTGCGGTGCAGATCCTTTCCATCCTGCAACGCGATGCCCGGCTGATCGATTTTCTGATGGAGGACGTTTCCGCATACTCGGATGAGCAGGTGGGCGCCGCCGTGCGCGACGTGCAGGAGCAGGCTCGCAAATCGCTCGAACGCTATCTGACGCTGCAGCCCGTGATCGACGGGGTCGAAGGGACCTTCACTAAAGTTGACGATCCTTCGGCAGTGAAGCTGGTCGGCAACGTTCCGGCGAGCGGCAAAGCTCCCGGCGGCACGCTGCGCCACAAGGGCTGGAAAGCCGAAAAAGTGGATCTGCCCAAAACTACGCCAGGGAAAATTCTCGCGCTCGCCGAGATCGAAATCGAATAATTCCCCGTGAACATAGGAATCGATCTCGGCACCACTAATTCCGCGCTCGCTTACATCGATCCGCGCGAAGCGGCCGAAACGGATTTTCCGTCGATCCAGGTACTCGACGTTCCGCAATACGTCGCGCCGGGGCGCATCGAGACGCGGCGCACTCTGCCGTCGTTCTTGTATCTCGGCGATCAGGAATACGTCGGCGTCTACGCGCGCGAACAGGGCGCGCTGGTGCCCACGAAGAGCGTGCATTCGGCCAAGAGCTGGCTGTCGAATCCGGAAGTCGACCGGACCGCGAAAATTTTGCCCTGGGATGCGCAGACCGAAGGCCGCGTCATGTCTCCCGTGGAAGTATCGGCCCACATCATCAGACATCTCGCGCACGCTTGGGAGAAACAGTACGGCTCGCCGATCGGCCAACATGACGTCGTGTTGACCGTCCCGGCGAGTTTCGATGAAGAAGCGCGTGAGCTGACCGTGAGCGCGGCGCGCGAAGCGGCGATCGAGAAGCTCACGCTGCTCGAAGAGCCGGCCGCGGCGTTTTATTCCTGGATTGCGAACGATCTGACGCGGTCGCAGAAAAATTTGTTCGACGGCCAGACCGTGCTCGTATGCGACGTCGGCGGCGGCACCAGCGATTTCACCCTGATCCGCGTCGCGCGCCAGGGTGATCGCATCGATTTCACGCGCACCGCCGTCGGCCGCCATCTGCTGCTCGGCGGCGACAATCTCGATTTGACGCTCACCTGGCTGGTGGAGGCGAAACTCGGCAAGTCGCTCTCGATTCGCCAGCGCAGCGGATTGCGCCGCCAGTGCGCGGCGGCCAAGGAGCAGCTTCTTTCCGATCCGGATTTGCAAAGCGTCGAGGTTACGGTGCTCGGCGCCGGATCGGCGCTGGTGGGCGGAACGCTGCGCACCGAAATTCTGCGCGAGGAAGTGCTGGAACTGGCGCTCGACGGATTCCTGCCCGTCTCAGAGCTCGCGGACCGGCCGAAAGAAGAAGAGAAAAGCCTGTTTCGCGAACTCGGACTGCCCTACGTCGCCGATCCCGCGATCACGCGTCATCTGGCCGCGTTTCTGGCGGCCGCGGGCGACGCCCGGCCCGACGCGATTTTGTTCAACGGCGGATTTTTCATTCCCGAAATTCTTCGCGAGCGCGTCGCCGATGTGATGGAGCATTGGCACGGCAAGCGCCCCGTGATTTTTGAGAATCGCGATCTGGATCTCGCGGTCGCGGTCGGCGCGTCCTATTATTCCTATGTCCGATCGACGGGCGCGGGGCTGCTGGTGCGAGGCGGATTGCCGCGCGCGTATTTCATCGGCCTCGGCGGCGGAGACGGACTCCGCGCCATGTGCCTCATTCCGCGCGGAGCCGAAGAAGGCGCGACGCTCGACGTCGATCCCGGCAATCTGCAATTGATGACCAACAAGCCGGTGGCGTTTCGCCTGTACAGCTCGCGCACCCGAACCGAGGACAAGCCGGGCGATATCGTCGAGTTTCCGGAAGGCGGCGGCGGCGATCTGCATCTTCACGCTCCGCTCCATGCGGTTCTGCGATTTGGAAAAGCCGGCGAGCGTTTGGTCCCCGTGAAACTCGGCGCGAAGCTGACCGAGGTCGGCACGCTGGAAATTTGGGCCGATTCCAAAGCGAGCGAGCATCGCTGGCGATTGCAGTTCGAATTGCGAAAAGCAACGTCGCAAGCCGCCGCGCGTCCCGCGGTAGTGATCAGCGCGGAGGCGCTCGCGGCGGCGGAAACATTGATCCCCGCGACGTTCACCGAGACGACGCTGGAGCCCGAGCAGTTGCCCGGAAAGCTGGAACAGACGCTCGGCCTCGGTCGAAATTCGTGGCCGAGCGCAGCCATTCGGAAGCTCGCCGACGGAATGCTGCAACTGGCCGACGGGCGCAAGCGCAGCCCGCCGCATGAAGCCCGATGGCTCAACCTGTGCGGCTTCTGTCTGCGGCCCGGCTTCGGATTTCCGGGCGACGACTATCGCGTTGAGCAGGCGCGGCGCGTCTACGCCGGCGGATTGCAGTTCCCCAATCACATTCAGAACGAAATCGAATGGTGGATTTTCTGGGGGCGCGTCGCGGGCGGTTTGAATCGCAACCAGCAGACCGATATATTTCAGCGCCTTTCGCCCACGCTCCTGCCGCGAACCGCCAAGCGTCCGCGCGTCAATCCGAGCCTGCTGCGTGAAATGTGGCGCACCGCGGCGAGCCTCGAACTGCTTCCGATCCAGACCAAGACGCAATTGGGCGACGATCTGGTCGCGCGCATCGTCAAAGGCGATTTCGTGGATACCGGCCTGTGGTCGCTCGCGAGGATCGGCGCGCGCAAACTGTTTTACGGCCCCATCAACCAGGTGCTGCCGGCGTCGACCGTGACAAGATGGGTCGAGGCCATCGTCAAGATCGCGAAGGCCGAAGACGCCGTCGCCGCGATGGCGCGCCGGACCGGCGACGCGACCCGCGATTTGCCGGGCCCCGCGCTGGATTTGGTCCGGCGCGCGTTCCCCGCAATCGATCTCGACGCGGCACCGTCGGATCATCTCGCCGCGATGGGCAAAATGTTCGGAGAAGAGTTGCCCGCCGGCCTGGTTTTTCATGATTGAGTTTGGTTTCTCGTGAATGAAATCGACATAATCGAGCGAATCCGCTCGCGCGCCGGCCGCCAGGCGATGGAGCTCGGGATTGGCGACGATTGCGCCATCTATCGGCCCCGCGCGGGCGAGGATCTTATCTTCACTACGGATCAGGTGATCGAGGATGTGCATTTTCGCGCGTCTCAACCCGCAGCGAATATCGGCGAACGGGCGCTCGCGCGAAGCCTGAGCGACATCGCGGCCATGGGCGGCGATCCTCGATTCTGTCTGGTTGCACTCGCGGTGCCGCAAAAACGCGGCGAAAAATGGATCGGGGATTTTTATCGCGGCCTGTTGAAGCTCGCGCGCCGGACCAACACCGCGCTCGCCGGCGGCGATCTGGCGCATTCCGAAAAAATCTACTGCGACGTAATGGTGTGCGGAGCCGTGCTGCGCGGAAAAGCTCTGCGCCGCGATGGCGCGCGTGCCGGCGATGCGATTTTCGTTTCGGGCCGCCTCGGCCGGCCGTGGGATCGCAAAATCGTCCCGCGTCTCGCTCTTGGGAAAAGCCTCGTTGGCCTCGCAACTTCGTGCATCGATCTCAGCGACGGTCTTTCGATCGATCTGCACCGGCTGTGCGTGGCCTCCGGCGTCGCGGCGGAAATCGATCGGATTCCGGTCATGCAAGGCTCGACCCTCGATCGCGCTCTCAACGGGGGCGAGGATTACGAGCTGTTGTTCACGATGCCGCCGCGCCATCGCGCGCCGCGTGGCACGTCGCGCATCGGGACGATGATGCGCGCCGATCGCACTCGCCAGCCCGGCGCGATCCGATTTCAAGGGCAACCCGTCGAGCCGCGCGGCTACGATCATTTTTCGCTTGCAACCGGATTGTAAGATAACATGAAGAGTGCTTCGCGCTGCTGTCTTTCTTCTGGCTTCTTCCGCCGCCTTTGCTCAATTCAGGCTGGAGCCCGCCGGCGAACCTCCCTCCGAGGTCGCTCCCGACATCGTGGTCAGCCTCAGTAAATCCGGAACCAAAATCGAATCCGACCGCGGATTGACCCTTGCGGAAATCTGGATGCGCGCCAGCGCGCCGCGAATTCCTCCACCGCCGAAATCGAAAGTGGCGCCGCCGGGCATTCCTCCCGGCGCGCTGGTCGGCGTGGTATGGCTGGCCGGGAAGGGAAGCGATATGCGCGGCCAGACGATCGCGCCCGGCGCGTACACGCTGCGCTATCTGGGCGCCTCTGTCAACGCCGACGCGCTGCATCGCGATTATATTTTGCTGAGTCCCGCCTCGATCGATAAAAGCACGCGGACCATTACCCGCTTCGACGCGCTGCTCGATCAATCGCGCAAAGTCTCCGGGACGATGAATCCGGCGATGTTCGGATTCTGGAAAGCGGGGCGCGAGTTCAAACCGGGCATCGAGCCGAGCGGCGCCGACGATTGGGTCTTTCAGACCAAGCTCGGCGACGTCCCTGTCTG
>DATHCE010000223.1:0-27527 GCA_035319685.1 Bryobacteraceae bacterium
GTGCGCCCGTCGCCGAGGGGTGCGTCGGCGGAAAGCGGATTGGGGGTCGCGTCTCCGGTGTGGCACACGCTTTGGGTGACTCCGTGAGCGTCCCGGATGCGAATTTCGGCGATGCGATTTTCGACGCACAGCCGGGTGAAATCGGCGGCGCCCGACCTGACCTCCGCCATGCCGGCGATCCAATAGGCCAACGCCTGCGCGCGATCCTGCACTTCAACGTTGAGCGCCTCGGCGGTATCCAGCAGGTCGGTGCGGACTCCGGCGGCCGGAAAACTGAACCACTTGTCCATATTGTGGTTGAGGATCACGTAGCCGAACATCACCAGGAAGGCCACCGGGAGCAGGCTGAGGGCCAGCGCTCCGAACACCAGCTTCGATTTGATGCGCGAACCTTCCCGATTGCTCCGGCGGGCAATGTATAGCTTCACCGCTTCGCGAAACAGCATGAATCCGACCGTGACGGTCAACAGAAAAATGAGCGTGGAGACAGCCCAGAACACGAAGGTTTCCGCGGTATTTTCGGGTCCGTAATCGCCGAAGGAAAATGAGACCTGCCACACGATCAGCGTCAGCAGAATGGCGAGCATCACCAGGCCGGAGCCGATAAGGTACCGCTTGTGCATGACAACTTCAATTATAGAAACAACCTGCGGAGAGAAATCGCAACCTCGCCCCACTTACTTTTCATGCCGAAACCGGCGGCGCAGATCGAAACAGTTCCTGCCGAGGTGGTCGAGCGTCGAATTTATCTGATTCGCGGCGAGAAGGTCATGATCGATTCGGACCTGGCGGAACTGTATCACGTCACGACCGGGAATCTGAATCTCGCGGTCCGCCGGAATGCCGAGCGGTTTCCGCTCGATTTCATGTTCCAACTGACCGAAGAGGAGTTCGAAAACTTGATATTGCAGACTGCAAGATCAAGTTGGGGTGGTAAGCGAAAGCGGCCATATGTCTTTACGGAACATGGGGTTGCGATGCTATCCGCGGTGCTGCGGAGCCGGCGCGCTGTCGAAATGAGCATTCTGATCGTCCGCGCATTCGTGAAATTGAGGGAGATGGTCGCATCCAACCGGGAGCTGGCGCTGCGGATGGAGAATCTGGAAGCCGCGCAACGAGAGCACGCCTCGGTGATCAATATTCTGGTGAACGAGATCGAGGATCTGAGGATGCTGCCGCCTCCGCCTTCGCGGCGGATCGGATTTCCGGCCCATTAATTTTCCAGGATCACCACGGCCATCGCCTGATCGGTGGTGTGGGTGAGCGACAACGATATGTTGTGCGCGCCGAGTTTGCCGGCGATCTCGGCCGCGACGCCGTGAAAGGCGAGCGTCGGGCGTCCGCTCGGGAGGTTGATCACTTCCAGATCGCGCCATGCGAGACCGCCTCGCCATCCGGTGCCGAGCGCTTTCATCGCGGCTTCTTTTGCGGCGAAACGGGCGGCGTAGCGCTCGTAACGGTTCGCTTTCGACTCCGCATAAGCGACTTCGCGATCCGTGAACACGCGCGCGCGGAAGCGGATGTGCCGCTCCATAGCCTCGCGAATCCGGTCGACTTCGCAGATGTCGATTCCTGTGCCGACGATCACAGCCCGGCCCCGGAAGTGGTGATGGTCAGGCGCCCGTGCTTGACGCCCTTGGTCGAGATGAGCGCGTCGGCCAGCTTTTGCACCATGGACGCCTTCCCCTTGAGGACCAGCACTTCCAGACAGTTGTCGTGATCGAGATGGACGTGCAGGGTGGAGAGCACTGCGTGGAAATGCTCGTGCTGCATCTCGGTGAGGCGCTCGGAAAGCGTGCGGACGTGATGATCGTAGACCAGCGTTACGGTGCCGACGACAAGGCTGTCGGGACGTTCGGCGGCTCTTTCGATCAACGCGTCGCGGATCAGGTCGCGAAAGGCCTCGGAGCGATTGGTATAGCCCTGTTGTGCGATCAGGTCGTCGAATTTTTCGAGCAGGGACGAATCGATGGCAACGCCGATGCGGCTCAGTTCGCTCATTCGTATAAAGGGTAACGCGGGAGCCCGTGACACGGTTTTGAGAATCGTGCTACGAATAAAGGTGCCGGCATGCATATCCCCGACGGATTCCTCAGCACTCCCGTGTGGGGTGCGTTCGACCTGGTCAGCGCGCCCGCGGTAGGGATTCTGGCGCGCCGGAGCCAGCGCGAAACCGACGATCGCAATATCCCGCTGCTGGGCGTGATGGGCGCGTTTGTGTTTGCCGCGCAGATGATCAATTTCCCGGTGGGCATCGGCACCAGCGGCCATCTGGTCGGCGGAGCACTGCTGGCGATCGAGTTGGGGCCGTCGCCGGCCGCGATGGTGATGACGGCGATCCTGGCCATCCAGGCCCTGGTGTTTCAGGACGGCGGGATTCTCGCCTTGGGTGCAAACGTATTCAACATGGCGATTATCGGCGTGTTGGCGGGATATCTGCCGTACCGATTGTGGGGCGCGAAGTGGCGCTCGGCGGCGATTTTCGCGGGCGGATTTTTGAGCGTCCTGACCAGCGGATGCCTCGCGCTCGCGGAGTTGCTGGTTTCGGGCGTGCCGATGCCGCGACGGTTGGTGTTGGTCTCGGTGGGTTTGTTTTGCGTGAGCGCGGTGATCGAGGCCGCGATCACGTTGGCAGCGGTTCGCGCGATCGACCGGCTGAACCCCGGAAGGGTCCGGCGCGCGGCGGATGCGGGATCGCGCCTGCTCGGTGTGATCGCGATCGCGGCCGTGGTGTTGGCCGTGGCGGGGATCTTGATCGCGTCGTCGGCTCCAGAGGTGATCGAAAAATACGCGGCCGCGTCGCCGGCGGGGATGCGTTCGCCGCTGGCCGGTTATCAGTTTGCCGGAATCGCGTCGCCATGGCTGAAGCGGGCGTTGGCGGGGGTTGCGGGAATCGCGCTGATCTATGGCGCGTGTGTCACGGGAGGGCATTTTTTAAGAAGAGCCTTCCCGAAAAGGAGCGCGTAACCTTGCATCACGTCGTGGTGGAGCGGTGGAGCCGGCGCGCGAGCCCGTTGCATGCGCGCGATGCGCGGGCGAAGCTGGGCGCGCTGGCCGCGTTTCTGATCGCGGTTTCGACCACGCCGCCGGTCGCGCAGACCGCGTTTCTGGGATACGCGGCGCTGCTCGCGATGGCCATCGGCGCGGCGAAACTGCCGGCCGCTGCGATGTTGCGCAGGGCCGCGCTGGTGCTGCCGTTTTCGGCGTCATTCGCCGTGATCACGTGGTGGTCGGGCGACCGGATGCGCGCGATTTCGCTCGCGGAAAAGAGTTTTCTTTCGGGACTGGCGGCGCTGCTGCTGATCGCGACCACGCCCTTGGCGGAATTGCTGCGAGGCCTGGAATGGCTTCGCGCGCCGCGGGCGCTGCTGTTGGTGATCCAGTTTCTGTATCGATATTTATTCGTGATTTCGGAGCAGGCGCAGCATATGCGATTGGCCGCGCGCAGCCGGCGCGGAACCGGCAAGGCGGGCGGATTTCAGGCCGCGGGCGGGGCGCTGGGCGTGCTGTTCGCGCGATCGTGGGAGCGCGCCGATGGAATTTATCAGGCCATGCTGGCGCGTGGATTCTCGGGGCATTTCCCGCCGCTCGGCGCGGCGCGATTCGGCCCGGGCGACGCGATGTTTCTCGCGATCGCGATCATGCTTGCTTCGGGAATCCGGCTCGTCGCATGAGGGTCATTCAAGTTCGCGGGCTGCGGCATCGATATTCGGATGGCACGCAGGCGCTCGACGGGATCGATTTTCATCTGGACGAGGGCGAGTGCGTGGCGCTGTTCGGCGCGAACGGTTCCGGAAAGACGACCTTCGTTCTGCATTTGAACGGATTGCTCGAAGGCGAAGGGTCCATCGAGATTTGCGGGATGCCGGTGAAGCGGGCGGCGCTCGAGAAGATTCGGGCGAAGGTCGGGCTGGTGTTTCAGGATTCCGACGAGCAGTTGTTCATGCCGACGGTGATGGAAGACGTCGCGTTCGGGCCGCTCAATCGCGGATTGAGTTCCCAACAAGCGATCGAGCGGGCGCGCAAGGCGCTGGAACAGACGGGCATGGCGGGCGCCGGCGGGAAAGCTCCGTATCATTTGAGCAGCGGCGAGAAACGGCGCGTGGCCATTGCGGGAGTGCTGGCGATGGAGCCGGAAATTCTGGTGCTGGACGAGCCGACGACGTCGCTCGATCCGCCCGGGCAGCGCGACCTGATTGCGCTTCTGCGCACACTTCCGCAGTCGAAAATTTTAGTGACGCATGACGTGTCGTTCGCCAGGGCGCTGGCGACTCGCGCGGTGTTTTTCGAGCGCGGAAAAGTCGCCGGGGAGGGTCCGGTCAGCGAAATTATCGACCGTTTCGAGTGGAATGCGTTTTAAACCGGTCTTCTCAAAATAGAACCAAGGTGGATTATTCAGTTTCGAGAATCAATGTCACCGGACCGTCGTTTGTGAGCGAGACGGCCATGTGCGCTTGAAAAATTCCGGTTTCCACCCGCAGGCCGGAGCGGCGCGCGGCCGCGACAAAATATTCGTAAAGCGATCGGGCTTGTTCCGGGCGAGCGGCGGCATCGAAACCCGGGCGGCGCCCTTTGCGGGTATCCCCGTAAAGGGTGAATTGCGAAACGACGAGTAGCGCTCCGCCGGTGTCGATCAGGCTGCGATTCATTTTGCCGGCGTCGTCTTCAAAGATGCGGAGGTTGAGAATTTTTTCGGAGAGAAAATCGGCGTCCCTGGTCGAATCGGTTTTCGAGACGCCGAGCAGGACCAGCAAACCTGCGCCGATAGCGCCGGAGACGTCTCCATCCACTTCCACTTTGGCCTGGGTGACCCGCTGCACCACGGCTCGCATAACGAGTAATTTAGACTATTTCATGATCTTGCATAGACCGGTTTCGCCGGTCGGGCAGACGACGATTGGGCTACACTGGTTCCTCGAAGGAGAATACATGACTAAACAGTTCCTCGCAGTTGCAATTGCCGGAGCATTCAGTGCGCTGGCGCTTTCTGCCGCCTCCAAGACGGTCGAGTTGAAGAACGCGCAAGGGCAGAGCGTCGGCACGGCGACGATCAGCGCGAACAAGGGCGGCAAGGGCGTGACGATCAAGCTGGCGGTCAAGAATCTTCCGCCGGGCGAGCACGCGTTTCATATCCATCAGAACGCGAAGTGCGAGGCTCCGGGATTCACCAGCGCGGGCGGGCACTTCAATCCGGACATGGCCCATCACGGGATCAACAATCCGCTGAGTCCCAAGCCGCACGCCGGCGACATGAGTAATTTCACGGTGAAGGCCAACGGCACGGCGAAGGTCACCATCACCAATCCGTACGTGAATATGGGCGACGACGCCCATTCGATTTACGCGAATGGCGGAACGGCGTTGGTGATTCACGCCATGGCGGACGATTTGAAGTCGGACCCGTCGGGCAACGCGGGCGACCGCATCGCGTGCGGCGTGATCACCAAGTAGCTTCGTGATATGCTCGGCGAGTAGGGCAGCAGCATGACCTGGCGGCGGGCATTCTGGATTTTCGGGGCGGGCGGCTTCGTGTTGAGCGCGATTTACGCATATCAGCGCCCGTTCCGTGTGTACCAGAGCATGGAGCCCTACGACGATATTTCCCTTCCTCCGGATTATCAGGACAAGACCGACTTCGTGTTCGCGCGGCTGATGTATCCCCAGCATCCCGAGGCGCGCTTCGGGCGTCCGCGATGGCGAGGCAGCGACGACTGGCGCGAGGGCGGAACCAGTTGGACCCAGGATTATCCGCGCGCCGACCGCCATTTTGCGATGGCGCTGCGGCGGCTGACGCGAATCAATGTCCGGAGCGTGGAGCAGCCGGTGAACCTCGACGACGGCGACGACGTGTTCAACTGGCCCTGGCTTGCGGCGGGCGAGATGGGCGACTGGAAGCTGACCGACTTCCAGGCCAAGCAGCTTCGCGAATACCTGTTGCGCGGCGGCTTCCTGATGCTCGACGATTTCTGGGGTCCGGAGGAATGGGCGCGCTTCGATGAGAGCATGCGGATGGTGTTTCCGGACCGCGAGATCGTCGAGATCGACGACCGGGATCCGATCTTTCACACCGTTTACGATTTAGACGACCGGTACCAGATTCTGGGGCAATGGGCGCTGGGTGGCCGGCAGAATTATCGCGTGCAGGGCAACGCGGCGCAGTGGAAAGGAATTTACGACAACAAGGGACGCGTGATGGTGACCATGTCGTTCAATTCCGACATCGGCGATTCCTGGGAGTGGGCCGACGATCCGCGCTATCCCGAGAAATTCTCGGCGCTGGGGATGCGGATCGGAGTCAACGACGTCATTTATGCGCTGACGCACTGATATGCGCTGACGCACCGACCCCGCCCCGCTGCGCATTGCGAAGACGGCCGCACGATTTTCAGCCAGAATAAGTGGATGCCCCTGTTGGATCAACTGGAGCGCCGCGGGATGATCGAGCAGGTCACCCATCGCGCGGCGCTCGATGAACTTCTCTCGAAGCCGAACGCGTCGATTTATATCGGATTCGATCCGACTTCCGATTCGCTGCATGCGGGAAGCCTGGTTCCGGCGCTGATGCTGGCGCGATTTCAGCGTGCCGGGCATCGGCCGATTGTCCTGATCGGCGGCGCGACGGGGATGATCGGCGATCCCAGCGGGCGCAGCGCCGAACGCACGCTGATGACCACGGAAATGGTTCGCGAAAATTCCCAAGGCATCGCGCGCCAGCTGGCGCGATTCGTCAGCTTCGAAGGCCCCAATGCCGCGCTGATGGTGAATAACGCGGATTGGACGTCGCCGATTTCGTATCTCGAATGGCTGCGCGACGTGGGCAAGCATTTCACGGTGAATTACATGCTCGCCAAGGAATCGGTGCGGCGCAGGCTGGAGGATCGGGAGCACGGGATTTCCTACACCGAGTTCAGCTACATGCTGCTTCAGGCGTACGATTTTCTGCACCTGTTCAACACCTATGGATGCAGGATTCAGGGCGGCGGCAGCGATCAGTGGGGCAATATTACGGCGGGCGCGGAGCTGATCCGCAAGGTGGAAGGCGAAGAAGCGTTCGGAATCACGTTTCCGCTGCTGAGTACGGCGTCGGGAGAAAAATTCGGTAAGAGCGCGGGAAATGCCATCTGGCTGGATGCGGCGAAAACGAGCCCGTATCAGTTTTATCAGTATTGGATCAACACGGACGATCGCGACGTGGAGCGGTTTTTGAATCTGTTCACGTTTTTGGAAGACGACGAGATCGCACGGTTGAGCGCGGAGCATCGGGCGGCGCCGGAAAAAAGAATCGGGCAGAAGAAGCTCGCCGAGGAGGTGACGCGAGTGGTGCACGGAGACGACGCGCTGGCGCCGGCCATGAAGGCGTCGGAGGTTCTGTTCGGCGGCGACATGAGCGGATTGACGGATCGCGATCTCGAGGACATTTTTCGCGACGTTCCATCGTTCACGGTTTCCTTGGGCGCCGGCCTGAAGATGGTTGAGGCGATGGTCGCGGCGGGCGCGGCGAAATCGAAGAGCGAAGCGATCCGGCTGATTTCCGGGGGTGGCGTATACCTGAACAACCGGCGCGTGGAGTCGGCGGATGCGACGCTGCGGCGCGAGAATCTGGCGTCGGAGACGATGTTCGTGCTGCGGGTGGGAAAGAAATCGTATTTCCTGGGGAAGATCGGAAGCCGTTGATTTTCGCGAGAACGCCGCTAGTTTGGCGAGAACCAAAGCGTCGCGAAGAAATTTTCTGAATTGATCTGACGCCGCCGTGCATCCAAAATTGACGGAGGCGAGTATGTGTGACTATTCTCTCTGTGGGATCCCCAACCGGCTCGCGCGGGAAGGGGAGGAACTGGTCGTTCACAAATTCACGACCGGCTCGATGGGCCTGGCTTCTCCAGCCGATTTACCTTCGACCGAACCAGCCTGCGAGGCTGTGCCGAAACGGACGCTTTGGCAGAGCCTCACTTGGCAGACTATAAAAAGTTTCTTTGAGCCGATCCATGAACCGGAGGCCGTTCCGGCAGTATGTATCCCGCCCGGAGCCCGCCTGATGGTGCGGGGCGTTCCCGCGAAATGGCAGCATTTGCTGCGTGTTTCCGCGGAAGAAGCCGTGGTATTCACGCAAATCAGCGCGGACGTGAACACTTATCGCGACGCGATACGGTTCGAAAACGGATGCCAGATCCGTTTGCAGGAACTGTGCGAAGGGATGCGCGTGGAGGTGTTGTCGCTGGAGGGTGTTCCGCTGGAGGGTGTTCCAGGAGTTGCCGGCGAGGATTCTCCGGCGCAGTCGCACTCCGTGCGGTAAGCCGAATCAGCGGGCGGGAGCAGGCTCTTTGAACTCGCGGCGGAAGCGGCGGACTTTTTTCTTCTGCTCCTCGGCGAGAGCCCGGCGCAGGCCCGCGGTTCCGTCGATCTGCTTCAGAAGGCTGCGGGCGCTGCGGTAATCGTTGATGTCGCCGAGCCGGGTCTGGAGATCCTTGACCCGATCGGTGGGAGCGCCCGCCAGCTCCAGCGTGTAACGAAGCTTCTTGGCGGCGATTCGCAGTTTGTGCAGCGCCCGCATCGATTTTTCGACATCGCGGGCGCGGACATGAAGGCGCGCGGCGGCGCGCTCGACGCTTTGCCGAATCAGCTTGCGGGCCGCGGAAACACTGAGATCGCGGCATGGCTGGAGTTGCGTCCGCCATTGGGACGCGGCATCCTGATCGGCCCAAGATTGAAGCGACGCCACCAGGGCTTTCTGGCTCTTGCGCCGCATTCCGCCGATCTGCGCGGGCACCCGTTGCTCCATTTTCATCAACAGCTTTTGAGTGATGTCGCTGTTGCGGACTTCGCCGGCGAACGTCATGATCTGCTGCAGCGGCCGGCGAAGCTGCTTGACGCGTTTCCGAACGAGATACGGCGCAAGGATCGACAGGGCCTGGCTGAAGCGGCGGATAGCGACGCGCAGGTCGTGGACGTGGCGCTCGTCAGGGCGCCGGATGGTGCGGCGGATTTGTGCGGCGAGATGATCGAGCAGTTCCCCGGCCTGATCGGCCGAGAACGTGTCGGCGGGGGAGGCCATAACGCATCCCCTATCTTAATGCAGCGCGCAGGCGCGTCTGGTGATCGGCAATGAGGGATGATCGATAAGGGGCGAATGCAGATTCTGGTCGCGGTCGCATTTCTATCGTTGTTCGGCGCGCTGCTGGCGGCGCGGGTTCAAGACGCTTTGCAGAAGGCTTTCGCCGCCCGGCCCGCGCTGATTTTTCTTGCGGCGCTGGCATTATCAGCGATCTTTTGGGCGATCGCAGCGGCGATGGGCGCCTGGAACGTACCGCTCGCGCTGCTGATTCTGATCTACACGATGTTGCCGGCGGCGTGCGCGTTTCTGATTCGCCGAGCCAGGCCGCCGGTTTGGGCCGATTTCGCCATCATTCTGCTGCTGTGGCTGCCGCTCGAATTTTCTATCGGCGAGCGGTGGACACCGAGGGCCGCGCAGGGTTTGCTGCACATGGCCGCGTACGGCGTGTCGGTGACGCTGGGGCTGGCGATTTTTCTCCTGTTCCGGCGCCTGCCGGGGATGAAATATAATTTGCCGCGAAGATGGCGCGACGCGGCGAATCTCGCCATCGGATTTGCGCTCGCGGCGGCGATCCTGATTCCGCTGGGCCGCGCGGTCGGGTTTCTGGATCCGGGGCATTGGCCGCGGCGCTGGGCGTCGCTGGGGTTTCAATACCTGGCGATTCTGGCGGCAACGGCGCTGCCGGAGGAAATTTTATTTCGCGGGATGATCCAGAACGCGCTGATGCAGCGATGGGGCGCGAAAACGCCCGCGCTGCTGGTGGCGGCGCTGATTTTCGGATGCGCGCACCTGGACAACGGGCCGGGTCCGTTGCCGAACTGGCGCTACATGATTGTGGCGACGCTCGCCGGCGTGATTTACGGCAAGGTGTTTGAGCAAAGCTCCAGCATTTTCGCGTCGGCCGGCCTGCATGCGCTGGTCAACACGATCAAACACTCATTTTTTTAGAGCTATTGGGGGCCGGTGATCCCGAGGTAGACCCAGACACCGATGATAACGACAAGCAGACCCACGGAGGCGACCGACAGGACCAGGATCATCGGCTTGATGCGGTCAAGCTTGCCGAGGATCTGTTTCTGTTCGGACTCGAAGCCGGCCTCGGCGGGGTCAAGGAAGAGCTGGTCATCCCGTTTCACGCTGACGATGGACCGGTAAATGAGCAGGGCCGCCAGGATCACGGTGATCACGGCCCAAACCATTAGAAGTGAAGTGATCAGAGAACCTCCCATTGCATCTCCTTGGTAATTTCTGTGTATATCGTGCCGAAGTTTTTCGTGGCCGTCAAGGGGCGCCGAGTTCCCGGATGGCGTGCTCGAAAACCGGCGGAAGGGCGCGCGCGGCGCGCAGGCGGACCCCGTCACCCAGGATGCCCATCCGTTCGAGCCACGCTTCAAATTCGGGCGCGGGACGAAGCTTCAACAGAGATCGAAGATAGAGTGCATCGTGAAACGACGTGCTCTGATAGTTGAGCATGATGTCGTCGGCGCCGGGCACGCCCATGATGTAGTTGCATCCCGCCGCCCCCAGCAGGGTGAGCAGCATATCCATGTCGTCCTGATCGGCTTCGGCATGGTTCGTGTAGCAAACGTCGCAACCCATGGGGAGGCCGAGAAGCTTTCCGCAAAAATGATCCTCCAGACCGGCGCGCAGGATCTGTTTCCCGTCGAATAAATATTCGGGACCGATGAAGCCGACGACGGTGTTCACCAGCAGCGGATCATAGCGGCGCGCGACGGCGTAGGCTCGGGCTTCGAGGGTCTGCTGGTCGACATTATGATGCGCGCCGGCCGAGAGCGCGCTGCCTTGTCCGGTCTCGAAATACATGACGTTCGCGCCGGGATGGCGTTCGCGCGCGGCGGCACAGGCTTCGTCGAGCATCGTGAGATCGATGCCGAAGGCCCGGTTCGCCGCCTCGGTTCCGGCGATGGATTGAAACACAAGATCGACGGGCGCGCCGCGTTCGATCGCGGCCATCTGCGTGGTGAGGTGCGCGAGTACGCAGATCTGCGTGGGAATGTCGAGCGAAGCGCGAATGTGATCGAGCAGGCGCAGAAGGGTTTCGACGCTGGAGACATCGTCGGAGGCGGGATTGACGCCGATAACCGCGTCGCCGCTCGCGTACAGCAAACCGTCGATCACGCTGGCGGCCACGCCGCGCGGATCGTCCGTGGGATGATTCGGCTGGAGGCGCGTGGAGAGGCGTCCGGCGAGGCCGATGGTGTCGCGAAATCGCGTGACGACGCGGCGCTTGGCGGCGACCGCGATCAGATCCTGCACGCGCATGATTTTCGAAACCGCGGCAGCCATCTCCGGCGTGATGCCGGGCGTGAGCGCTTCCAAAACGTCGCCCGTGGTTTCATCGGAAAGAAGAAATTCGCGAAATTCGCCGACGCTCAAATGCGCGATGGGAGTGAACGCGGAAGCGTCGTGCGAATCGAGAATCAGACGCGTGACGGCGTCGGATTCGTAGGGCACTACGGGCTCATTCAGAAAGCGGCGAAGCGGCGTATCGGCCAGCTCCATTTGCGCGGCGACGCGTTGCTCGGCCGACGACGCGGCGATTCCGGCCAGCTCGTCCCCGGATCGCGCGGGCGTGGCTTGGGCGAGCATAGCGGCGAGCTTCATCAGTTTGATTGTAATCAGGACGCGCGGCGCAACTTACTTTACGGTGCGAGTTTTTGCACGGCGTCCCCGACCTGGCGCGCCATGGCTGCGAAATCGCTGACGTCGCCGCCGCCTTTGAGGCCCATCGGTTTGCCAATTTTCAAGTCCACGCGGCCCATGCGCGGAAATTTCCAGTCGCGATGCAGAACTCTCTCGAGGCCGATAATTCGAATCGGCACGACGGGCAGTCCCAGGTGCGACGCGATCATGCCGACGCCGGGTTGAAACGGCAGCAGCTCGCCGGTGCTGGTGCGGTCGCCTTCCGGAAAAATCAATATCGACCATCCTTGTTCGACCAGTTCACCGATGTAACGGATGGTCTGGCCGGCTCCGGCGTGATGCTGCGGAAGCGGGAAGCAATTAAAGAAGAAGGTCGCCAGGCGATAGTTCAGCGTGTTGGTGAAATGCTCGCGCCGCGTGAATCGCTCGGGGAAAAAGTGCGCGTCGAAAAAATCCTTGGACATCGCGGTTGCGACCCGGTATCGCCACGGCGAGGGAAGGCCCGCCAGGATGACCGGCACGTCGAAATAGCTTTGATGATTCGACGCGAAGATGACCGGTCCGCGCAGCGCGGCGAGATTCTCGCGCCCGGAAACGTGGATGTGCGCGAAGACGCGCGCGAGCGGAAGCAGAAAATAGGGCAGCGCCAGACGGCGGGCGATGCGCGCGAAGCGGGAACGGTTGTAGGTGGGGAACACGATCGGCTCCGGCGCGGCAGGCGCGGGCCGCGCGAGATCGGCGACGGTGTGGACGGAGGAAAAAACGCGCTCGTCGATTTCGGTCGAGAGCTTCTGTTCGAGCTCCATCATCAATTGCACGCGGTCGAGCGAGCTGAGGCCCAGCTCGTCGAGCGTCGTTTCGGGCGTGATGGCGCGTCCCGGCGCGTACTTCTGCATCAGCGCGATCAGCTCGTTTTCGGACTGGGCGTGAGCTTCGGTCCGGCCCTTCGCGATCGCATCGGCGATTTCGGCGCGCCGCAATTTGCGCGTGGTTGCGGTGCGCGGAAGCTCGCCGGCGGTCCACACGGAAACGGCGCGGATTTTCTGATGATCCTCCAGCTTCTGATTCGCCTGGCGCACGATGTCTTCCGCATTCGCGCCGGCATCGAGAACCAGAACCGCGTGCACGCGGTCCTTGCCGATGACCGCGGATTCTCGAACGCCGGGAATCTGGTTCAGAATTTTTTCCACGTCTTCGGGAAAAACCTTCAATCCCTCGGGCGTGACGATCATTTCCTTCTTGCGCCCGCGAATCAGCAGATGACCTTCACCGTCGAGCTCGCCGATATCGCCGGTGTGGAACCATCCGTCCTGGAACGCGGCGGCGGTTTCGGCAGGCAATTCGAAATAACCGGCGGTAACGTTGTCGCCGCGCACCAGCACTTCGCCGTCGTCCGCGATTTTCAGGTCGACTCCGGCGAGCGGCTTGCCGACCGTTCCGCCGCGCACATGAAACGGATGGCTCAACGTGACGATGGGCGCGGTTTCGGTGAGCCCGTAGCCTTGCACCACGAGATAACCGAGGCTCGACCAGAAACGCTCGATGTCAGGCGCAAGCGGCGCGCCGCCGGAAATGAAGCACCAGAATTTCCAGCCGAACAGGCGATGAATGCGGCGGAATCGCCACCAGCGCACCAGCCAATGCCCGCGCGCCTCGGATGCGGAAACGGCTTCCGGGAAGTCGCGCGCCGCCAGATCGCGCAGCACTTCGAGGATTTTCGGCACGGCGACCACCGCGGAAATTTTTCGCGAATGGATTTGCCGCACCACCTCCTGCGCGCTGGTTCCGGTCATGAAGACGACCGACACCGGAATCAGCGGAGGAATGAACAGCGCGAGCGATTGGCCGAACAGGTGGCTCAACGGAAGAAGATTCAAGATCCGCAGCGGCTGGAATGGGCCGGCGTATTTTTGATACTTGGGGATCTCGAGAGCGAAGGGTTCCAGATTCGCCAGCAGGTTGCGATGCGTGATGACCACGCCTTTGGGCTCGGCCGTAGTGCCGGAGGTGAAAACGATCTCCGCGGTGTCGTTGGGATCGATGGAGGCCGGTGCCAGCGGCGAAGCATCGCTCGCCTGTTCGATTTCAGCGAGCAGCCAGGCATGGTCGATATGCGGAACGCGTTCACCGAGCAAAACGACTTTCGGCTGCGATTTTTCGGCGATGCGCTCGAACAGATTTTTCGACGATTGCGGATCGACGGGCACCACGATAATCCCATCGAGCAGGCAGGCCCACAGCGCGGCGACCCAGCCGGGGCGGCTTTCGGACCAGATGACGGCGGCGTCGCCCTTCGCGATTCCTTGCGCGCGAAACCGGGCGCGCAGAGCCGCCGCCATGCGCGCGACCTCTTTATAAGTGTAGGTGCGGCCGCGAAAGCCGTCGTCATAGATGATGAACTCGGCGTCCAGGTGTTGCGCGCGCTCCAGAAAATCGACGAGTTGCGTGACCGTTCTCCCTCTTTTATCGTGCTACAATCCGGACATTTCAAAACCGGACGTTTCAAAATATGACCAGAGTAATTTCCGCACTCCTGTTGCTGGTGGCGTTCTCGTCGATGATCGCATTCCAGCCGTCTCCAGCTTCGCACCTTGCCGATCCGTTCACCGCGGGATGGATGCTCGCCGACACGAATTCGGACGGGGTGATCGATTCCGTCGCTGGAAAAATCGTTGTGCCGGATCATCCGACGGCCGCTCAAAATGCCGCCGCGGCGGATATCGCGGCGCGGGTCGGATTCGCGACGACGGGGTTGACTCCGCCGGTGGTCATCAGCGCGGCCGAAGATCGCGGCGATGGCCCGCGGATCTTCATCGGCGGGCATGCGTTCCCGCACGAACTGGGCGCGGATGAAGGCGCCGTGTTCGAAATCGGCGGGAACGTCGCCATCGACGGTCATGACGAGGGCGGCCTGCTCGCGGCGGCGGAGGCGTATGCGTCGCGTGCGCCGTTTATCTGGCGGATCGATCGGGAACGGATTGCGGAGATTGCGGGAGCGGTGGGAGAAAATGCGCGCGTGGCCGGCGTGACGTATCGGAAGGGAAAAATCGGCATAAATCGCGTGTTTCTCGAAGGCGCGATTTCGAAGGCGTCGCTTGAGGCGGCGTTGAACAATCCGAAGCTCGCTTCCGTTCACGAGTTGATCGCGGGCGGAAATTCCGCGGTGTCATTGAAAGCCCAGGCAAACGCGCCTGCGGCTCCCGGTGCCGAAGGCGCTGCCGAGGCGCCGGCGAACGCGGCGGAGGGTCCCGCGCGGCTCGATCTGGCGGCCTTATATACGATGCGCGGCCTGTTTCGCGGCACGCCGCGAATGCCGATTCCTCAGAATCTCGACGGCCAGCTTTACGTGCCCGAAGGTCGCGCGGGGATCGCGATGGCGAATCTCGCGGCGCGCATGGGCCTCGAGACCACGGGCATTACGCTGCCGCTGGCGACCCCCGCGACCGGTGCGGCTGCACGCGATATCAGGACGAAATCGGTGGTGACGGAAGATTCCGGCGTTGGAAAAGAAGCCGCGCGAAAACTGGCGGAAGAGGACACGGTGGCGCGTGAAGCGGAGACTCCGCTTGCGCCGGGCCAAGGAGAACTGCGCGTGGTCGACAAGGCGTTCGGAACGCAAGCCGTCAGTCAGCCTGCGGTGCTGGCGCGGGGCGACGAGGCCGGCGCGAGCGATGCGCTGCACCTGCTCGCCGATCATTTCCCGAATTTGTGGGAGCAGGGCAAGCAGTATCTTTCCGTCGAGGAGATCCGCTACGATCTGCATCGATTTTTTTCGCTGCGATCGCCGGCGGGGCAGGCGGCCGCGACGCTGTACCGCATCGACAACTGGGCTGAGAGTATCCCATCGGCGCGTGATGTGGAGGCCAGAGTTTTTGTCGATGTGGCCGATCCGGGATTGAAAGATCTGATTCGCGCGGAATTGAAGAAGAAGTTCGGCGCGAGCGATGCGAAGGTGGAGGTCGCCAGTCTACACGCGGGCACGCAGTGCTGCGAAAAGCTCCCGGCGCTCCATTATCGCGAGCCTGGGTACACATTTCATCAGGGCAAGCCCGCATTTGTCGAAGACCTGGTGATTCCGTGGGAAGGAACGCGGCTGCTCAACGCGGTCAAGGGCGCGCTCCCGAAATTGAAGCCGGGCGAGCCGTTGAAGATGGTCGCGCGCGTCAGCGAAGGTCCGGAAGAGCGGAAGAAGCTGACGCAACAGGTCGCCGCGATGTTGCCCAAGGCTAGCGCGGTCGAAGTGCTGTGCGCGTTCAAGCCGGGCGTGAGCTGGCTGATGGACGAAATCGCGCCGCAGCTCAAGGGCAAGCCGGTGGCGTCGATGAAAATCGAGTTCAAAAAAGACGTCGATCCGTCGAACCGGCGCGTGATGTTTTCTCCGGCGCGATGGGTGCAGGAATTGTATCCGGTGGATGAAATGTTGTCGAAGGAACTGGGAATCCCGCTCGAGAAAATCACGCTGGACGAATTTGACCCGGCGCCGAAGGCTCCGACGTATCGCGTCCACGCTTATGATGCCGGCGGGAGAGAAATTCTGTCGCGCGAGTTCACGGTGGCAACGGTCGACGAGCCTTACAACGGCGTGATGAAGGAATACGAAACGGTCCAGGTGGACACCGGATGGGTGCGGATGGAATCGGGATCGACGGTGGTGCTCGACCAGCGCATTCCCACCGACATCGAACAATTCTGGGATCACTATCAGAACCAAACGCTGCCGAAAATTTTTCGATCGGTGATGGCCACCTATCACGGCGAGCTGCGTCCGGAATTCGTGCCCCCGTTCGACACGCTCAGGATCGATATTCACATGAGCGAGCCGAGTTACGAACTCGGCATCGATAAGGAACGCATTTCTTCGCTCGAGGCGTTGCAGGAGGACACGTTCTACTCGACCGAAAATTTCGTCAACATGATGGGCGATCTGGAAGCGGGGCGCGCGCTCAACTATGTGGGGCGCATCATTCCGATCGTGCATGCGCCGGAGGACGGCAAAGACGGGCACGTGCATATCGAGTTTTATTCGAAGCCGGCCGGGAATCCGATGGTGGAGCTGCGGTGGACCGATGCGGCGGGAAAACATCACGAGCGCAGGCGCGACCTGTGGGTGTTGAATGGCGCCATGGAGCCGCGGCTGATTCAGGCGCGTACCGGCGCGGATGCGGGTCCGGAAAGCCTGACCTGGATGCTCGCGGCGGATTTCAAGGACGACCGCTTCGACGACTGGATCAAGCTCGAGGCCGAGGATCAGGTGTTGCGCGGAATTTTTCCGGTCGAGCAGGCGCGCGGCCAGCTTCATTGGCTGGAAGCGATGCACGCGGCGGGAATGTATCGCGACGAAATCGCCTATCCGCGTCTCAACAAAATGTCGTTCGAGTTCGAACTGCCGCGGGCGCTGACCGTGAGCGTCGATTCGCCGGCGCCGCGCGAGTTTGCGAGCATCGCGATCCAGCCGCCCGCGACGCCGCGTCCGATGATCGCCGATTCGGCCAAGCCGCTCAACCGGCAGGAGCTGGTGCAGTGGGATGAACCGATTCCACCGTCGGAGAACGCCGCGATCCTGGCGAAGCTGGCCGAGCATCCCGGCGTCAACGTGTACTGGATGGGGCGCAGTTATCTCGGCGAGAATTTGTGGGCCGCGGACGTGATGCTGCCGTCGCCGTCCACGCTGCGGTCCTGGGCGAAGGAAACGACGCTCAAGGCATCCATCGTTTATTCCGGCCGGCAACACGCCAACGAAGTGTCGAGCACCAGCCATATTCTGAAGCTCGGCGAGCAACTGGTGGACGATCCAGCCACGCGCGCGATGCTGAAGCAGGTCAACGTGGTGCTGCATCCGATCACCAACGCGGACGGATCGGAGATGTCGGTGCAGCTCGCCGAAATTACTCCCAACAACATGCTGCATCCGGGGTACCATGGCTCGCTCGCGGCGGATGTTTCGACCGGCCAGACCGAGATCGATCCGGTGTATCCGGAATCGCGCACGCGGCGCCAGTTGCTCGAATCGTGGCTGCCGGATGCGTTCCTGAATCCGCACGGGTATCCGTCGCATGAATGGATCCAGCCGTTTTCGGAGTATTCGGGATGGGTGACCAATCGCCAGGGAGCCAACACCGGGCGCACCTGGTGGATCCCCCGCGGATGGTTTACCAGTCTCACGTATCTTCGCGACGATGCGCATCCGTACAGCGAGAAAATCACCTACGAGCTGCGCGACCGCATCGTCGAGGCCGAGCGCAAGGTGCCCGGCCTGCTGGATCTGGAGGCGCGGATGAACGCGCGCTACGAGCGATTCGGCCAGCGCTGGCAGCCGGAGAATTTACAACAGCCGATCGTCAAGGGAATCCGGATTTACATGGCGCTCAAAGGGGCCGGCGGAGGACGCGGTGGCGCTGGCGCACCCGCGCCGGGCAGCGGAGGGGTCGGCGGCATTTCGCCGGACGTGACCTGGGATTCGGGATACACCGAAGCTCCCGATGAAACCGCGCACGGCGACTATATGAAGCTGATGGCGTCGGCCGGGCTGGCCTTCGATCGCGTGCATCTGGAATATTTGGGCAACGCGAAACTGCGGATCCGGCGGACCGGGCGCGAACAGGCGGGAAAAATTACGTGGCGCGTGGAGCGGCTCCGGCCGAATTTGCCGGGCTCGGAGACCGAGCCGCGTCGCGAAGGCGAGGCGGCCACTTCCGCCCAACGGTAATCCGATCGACGGGAATCAGGCGCGGCTGGACCTGGTGCGAAATTCGTGCTGCATGATTTCGAGCGCCACGCGATCGCCTTCAAAGCGCACCACCCGTCCCCGAGCCACCAGCTTCAGCGCGCACTTGTTGTCCAATTGCGCCGGCCAACTGATGGACAGCTCCATCCGGCGGCCCGGCGGGAGCATGTGTTGCGTCGTAAACAGGACGCCCGAGCTCGAAATGTTCAAGGTCTTGCCCAGCGCCTCGGCGTCGCCGTCCTTCCGGTTGAGAACGCGATACTGAACTTCGCGCTCGATCGACATTCGTTCCGCGTTGCGCCGCTCGTTCGGATGTTTGTCCGCGTCCATATCTCGTGTCTTGAGGATGCCAGTGCGCCCGGTACGGAGCAATAGGATGGTGGAACCAATTTGATTTGGTACCGGGGTACCGCGACCGTCCCCGTACCAAATCAAAACGGTACAATGCGGTCTGCGCCGCAAACTTCCGTGATCCTCGCCTGCATTCTATTTTTCGGAATCCTCACGCTGTGGGCGCCGCGATGGGCTCTGAGCGCCTTTCAAGTCGCGCTGTTCGCGATGGCGGCGGCCGCGATCGTGCGGCGGATTCGATCCGGACGGCCGATCGGCTGGCACCCGGTGGGTCTGCTCCTCGGGGCGGCGATCGCGTGGGGCCTGATGCAGATCGCGACGCATCGCACGGTGGACGAATTTCGCACCTGGGACGCTGTGCTCAACTGGACCACGAACCTGGCCGCGTTCTCTCTGGCGTACGAAGCCACGCGGCTTGCGCCCGATCGCGAGCGTTTTTTGCGCGCCGTGCTGATTTTCGCGTTTTTCCTCAGCATTGTCGCGATTTTTACGGTGCTGACGTCGCGGCCGGGCAAAGTATTCTGGATTTTCGAAACCGGATCGGGCAGCCTGACGCTCGGGCCGTTTGTGTATCGCAATCAGTACGCGGCGTTCGTCGAAGCGGTGCTGCCGCTGGCGATTTTGCGCGCCATTCTCGATCGCCGGCGTTCGATCCTTTACTCCGCGGTCGCCGCCGTTCTGTTCGCCTCCGTGATCGCCGGCGGATCGCGGACCGGAACCTTCCTGTGCCTGGCGGAAATCCTGATGACCCCCGTCGTCGCGTTCGCGCGATCGCAAATTTCAGGTCGGACGCTCGGGCGCGTGCTGGCCGGATGCGCCGCCGCGGCGATCGTATCCACGCTGATTGTCGGATGGGAGGTGATCTGGAACCGGTTGCAGGAGCCGAACCCCTACTCGTTGCGCGCGGATCTGGTCCAAAGCTCGCTCGAAATGATTCGCGACCGTCCCGTCGCCGGTTTCGGGTTGGGCGCGTGGTCCGCAGCCTATCCCGCATATGCGCGTTTTGACAACGGGACGTTCGTCAATCAGGCGCATAATGACTGGGTGCAGTGGGCAGCCGAAGGCGGCATCCCGTTTTTTATGCTGATGCTCGCCATCGCGATCTGGTGCGTGCGCCCGGCGCTCGCCTCGCTATGGGGCATCGGGATGCTCGCGGTTTTCGCGCATGGCCTGATCGATTATCCGATGCAGCAGCGTCCCGCGCTGGCCGCGTTTTTCTTTGCGATGATCGGAACGCTCGCCGCGGCGCGAGCCGAGACTGTGCGCAAATGATGGCCGCCGAATTGCACAATGAACGTATATGAAGATTCTCCTGGCGATGGATTTTTCTCCCGCAAGCGAAGCGGCGTTATCCGCCGTCGCTTCGAGGCCGTGGACGGCGGGTTCGTCGGTGCAGGTGCTGAATGTTCTCGAAACTTCGGGCATTCCGGGCCAGGCCGAGATGGAAGAAATGACGCAGCGCAGCGAGGTGTTGGTCAAGGGCGCCACCGATCGGCTTCACGCGGAAGGAATCGACGCCGCGGCGTCCATCCTCCCGGGCGACCCCAAAGCCGCGATCGTCGATTGCGCCAATCAGATCGGCGCCGATTTCATCATCGTCGGATCGCACGAAAAATCCGGACTGGCGCGGATCCTGCTCGGCAGCGTCGCCAGCGCCGTGCTGCGCCAGGCGCCCTGCTCGGTGGAGGTGGTGCGCGCGGTTGCGCCGCCCGATCGCGGGATGAAAATTCTGTTGGCGACCGATGGCTCGGAATGCTCCGCGGCGGCCGCGCAGTCGATCGCGCAGCGGCCGTGGCCGGCCGATACCGAGGTGCGGATTCTGAGCGTGGTCGAGCTGATGCTGACGCCCCTGCAAGCGGCGTTCGAGCCTCCCTTCGCCGATGCGGACACGATGGCGGCGCTGCGCGAAACGGCGATGAAGCGCGCGCAGGACGCGATCGCGAGCGCCGAGCAGGTGCTCACGGCGGCGGGTCTCAACACCGGCGAAGAAATCTCGGTGCTGGTGGATCCCGTGAAGCAAATCATCCTGGACGAGGCTGCGCAGTGGGGCGCCGACATGATCGTGATCGGCTCGCATGGCCGGCGCGGCGTCGACCGGTTGCTGATGGGCAGCGTTTCCGAAGCGGTCGCGCTGCATGCGCCGTGTTCGGTCGAAGTGATCCGTCGAGGCCGTTGAAATTCGCGGCACCCGCGCTTACGGGTCTGTGTTAAAACAGCGATTTTTACCCCCGGCATGACTGCCGGGGCTTGCTCGGCCCTTGCCGCTCAACGACATCGTCAATCCCTGCCGGTGTGAAGGCGGGGTTCAACAAACTCCTAGGAGCTCCCGATCAACACGCCGGTCAGGAACACGAGAATCCCCCCCAAACCGACCTGCAACGCAGCCGAAAACGGGGGCGTGTCCATGTAATGATTGCGAATCCAGGCGATCACGCCGAGTTCCACCAGAACCACCAGCACCGCGGCCGTCATCGCGATTTTGAAATCGTGGATCAGAAACGGCAGCGTGTGGCCGATGCCGCCCAGCGCGGTCATCAATCCGCAGACGATGCCGCGCGCCCATGGATGGCCGCGGCCGGTGAGGCTGCCGTCGTCCGATAACGCTTCGGCGAATCCCATGCTGATGCCGGCGCCGAGCGAGGCGGCCAATCCCACCGCGAACGCGTCCCAACTGTTGCGCGTGGCGAAGGCGGCCGCGAACACCGGCGCGAGCGTCGAAACCGATCCGTCCATCAAACCGGCCAGGCCCGGCTGCACCACCTGCAACACGAACAATCGCCGGTTGGCCTCGTCTTCTTCGCGTTTCGCGTCGCCGTGCAGTTCGGTCTCTTCGAGCGCTTCGGCGCGATGCTCGTGAAAACGCTCCTCCTGCGCCAGATCGTCGAGCAGTTGCCGGATGCTGGGGTCCTGCGCGCGGCGCGCGGCGCGTTCATAGAATCGCCGGACTTCGGCTTCCATCGCGCCGGCCTGATTGCGAACCGCATCCAGGCCCATCGGCCGGATCAGCCAGACCGGTTTGCGGGTCACGAATCCCCGGACGTCCTGGCGGCGGATCAGCGGAATATGGTCGCCGAACTTGCGGCGATACAGCTCGATCAAGCGGCGGCGATGGCCGGATTCCTCATCGCGCATGCCTTCGAAAACCGCGGCCGAGGCCGGGAAATTCTGTTTCAATCCTTCGGCGATATCCGCGTAGATGCGCTCGTCTTCTTCTTCGAGTCCGATGGCGAGCGCGAGAGTTTCCGGCTCGGTCAGGCTGTCAAAATTTCGCATCCCTATATTCTCTTCGATCGGATGGCGAAATCGTGCAGAATGAAAAAGGCGGAATGAAAAAGCAATGACCGAAAATCCGTGGACCGGGCTACGCCAGTGGACCGCGGCGCGCATCGCGCTCGGCCGCGCCGGCCATAGCCTGCCTACGCGCGAACTGCTGGCGTTTCAGCTCGCGCACGCCAAGGCGCGCGACGCCGTGCATTGCCGGCTGGATCTGGCGGCATTCGCATCGCTCGATCCGATTTTCTTGAAAAGCGCCGCGCGCGATCGCGAAACCTATCTGCGCCGTCCCGATCTCGGCCGTCGTCTGGACGCGGCGTCGTCGAATCGAATGGAAAGCGGGAATTGGGACGCGGCGCTCATCCTCGCCGACGGATTATCCGCGACCGCGGTCCATCGCCACGCGATTCCATTCGTCAACGAGCTGATACTGCAGCTGGATGGATGGCGCATCGCGCCGGTTTGCGTGGTCGAGCAGGGACGCGTCGCGATCGGCGACCAGATCGGGGAACGTCTGGGGGCGAAAATCGCCGTCGTGATCATCGGCGAACGGCCGGGCCTCAGCTCGCCGGATAGCTTGGGCGTTTATCTGACGTGGGAGCCGCGCGCAGGCCGAACGGATGCGGAGCGCAACTGCGTTTCAAACATCCGGCCCGAGGGGCTCGATCCCCAATCGGCCGCGCGCCGCGTGGCGCAAATCATGCGCGCCGCGCGCGAGCGAAAGCTCACCGGAGTCGGGCTCGCCTTGACGAATTTGCTAAACTGAAACTTCCTCCCATGCGCTTCGGTGTCGTCGTTTTTCCGGGCAGCAATTGCGATCACGACGCTTGGTACGCGATCACGCACAATCTCGGCAGGCCGGCGGAATTTATCTGGCACGATTCGCCGTCGCTGGGTGCTGTGGACGCGGTGATTCTGCCCGGCGGATTCTCCTATGGCGATTATCTGCGCTGCGGCGCGATCGCGAAATTTTCCCCGGTAATGGCGGCGGTGAAGAAATTCGCGGCCGATGGCGGTCTGGTGCTCGGCATCTGCAACGGGTTTCAGATCCTGACCGAAAGCGGTCTTCTGCCCGGCGCGCTGCTGCGGAATCGGGATTTGAAATTTGTTTGCCGCGATGTGAAATTGCGCGTCGAGACGGCCAATACTCCCTTCACCGCTTCGGCATCGCGCGGGCAGATTCTGCGCGTTCCTGTCGCGCACGGCGACGGCTGCTATTTCGCCGATCCGGCGACGCTCGATCTTCTCGAAAAAGAGGATCGCGTCGTGCTGCGCTATCTGGACAATCCCAACGGGTCGCTCGGAGACATCGCCGGCATCTGCAATGAGCGCCGCAACGTGATGGGCATGATGCCGCATCCCGAGCGGGCCGCGGACGCGCTGATGGGCTCGACCGACGGCCGCGTGATTTTCGAAAGCATGGTGCGCTCGCTGGTGGCCGCCGCCGCATGAGCGACCTGACGCCGTTCGAGCTGGATAAAGTCCGCTCGATCCTGGGCCGCGAACCGAACGAAACCGAAATCGGCATCTTCACGGTGATGTGGAGCGAGCACTGTTCCTACAAAAGCTCGCGGCTGCATCTCCGGAAGCTTCCCACCAAGGGAAAACGGGTGTTGCAAGGGCCCGGCGAGAACGCCGGGATCGTCGATATCGGGGATGGCTGGGCCGTCGCGTTCAAGATCGAGTCGCACAATCATCCGAGCTTCATCGAGCCCTTTCAAGGCGCCGCGACCGGCGTCGGCGGAATCCTGCGCGACATTTTCACGATGGGCGCGCGGCCCATCGCGGTGATGGATGCGCTGCGGTTCGGTTCTCTCGACGAGCCGCGCAATCGCGCGATTCTCGAAGGCGTCGTCAGCGGCATTGCGCATTACGGAAATTGTTTCGGCGTGCCGACGGTCGGCGGCGAAACCGTGTTCGAACCGTGCTATAAGGGCAATCCTCTGGTGAACGTCTTCGCGCTGGGCGTTTTTCGTCACGATGAAATTTTTTACGGCCGCGCATCGGGCGTCGGTAATCCGGTAATTTACGTCGGCGCAAAAACCGGGCGCGACGGAATCCACGGCGCGTCGATGGCGTCGAGCGAGTTCACCGAGCAATCCAAACAGAAGCGCCCGAACGTGCAGGTGGGCGATCCGTTCATGGAAAAGCTGCTGCTCGAAGCGTGCCTGGAGGCGATGCGCACCGGCGCGATCGTCGGCATTCAGGACATGGGCGCCGCCGGGCTGACATGTTCGACTTGTGAGATGGGCAGCCGCGCCGGCACGGGCGTGGAGATCGATCTGGCGCTGGTCCCGCAGCGGGAAGCCGGCATGACGCCGTACGACATCATGCTCTCCGAATCGCAGGAGCGCATGCTGATCGTCGCCGAAAAAGGCCGCGAGGACGACGTGTTCGCCGTCTTTCACAAATGGGGACTCGACGCCGTCGCCATCGGCCGGGTAACCGACGACGGCATGTTGCGCGTGAAGAATCACGGCGCCGTTGCTGCGGAAATTCCCAATCGCGAGCTCGCCGACGAGGCTCCGCTGTACGATCGGCCGCACCATGCCGCACCATACCGGCCGGCGCCGATGGAGGCTCCGGAATTTTCGAGTGAGGACCTCACGACCGACCTGCTGAAGCTGCTGGCGTCGGGCGACATTTGTTCGAAGCACTGGATCTGGCGGCAATACGATTACACGGTGCGCACCAATACCATCGCGGGTCCCGGCGGAGACGCGGCGATCGTGCGGATCAAAGAGACCGAAACCAGCGTCGCGATGTCGCTCGACGGCAACGGCCGCTATTGCGCGCTCGCGCCGCGGGAAGGCGCGAAGCTGATCGTCGCCGAATGTTGCCGCAACCTGTCCACCGTTGGCGCGTTACCGGTGGCCGCGACCAACAACCTGAATTTCGGCAATCCGGAACGGCCGGAAATCATGGCGCAATTGGTCGAAACGATCGAAGGGATCGCGGAAGCTTGCGCCTTTTTCGAGACGCCGGTCACCGGAGGCAACGTCAGCCTGTACAACGAGACGCTCGGCGAAGCGATCTGGCCCAGCCCGGTCATGGGAATCGTCGGTTTGATGAAAACCGCGGCGCCGGTGACGATTCCGTTCCAAGCCGAAGGCCATATCGTAATGCTGATCGGCGGATTGGGCGAGCCGGACATGACCCGTTTCGGCGGAACGCAATATGCCAAGGTTGTTTTAAACAAGTTGTGGGGATTGCCGCCGGCTCTCGATCTCGATTATGAAAAACGCGTGCAGGCCGCGATCCGCGAAATCGTGAATGCCGGTCTGGCCGAATCGGCCCACGATTTGAGCGATGGCGGGCTCGCCGTCGCGCTGGCGGAATCGGCATCCGACGGGATGGGCGCTTCGATCGAAATTTCCACCGGTCTCCGGCCCGAGCTTGCGCTGTTCCACGAAGGCCCCTCGCGGATTCTGGTTTCGACCGCGGCGCCGGAAGCGATCGAAAACGCCGCCCGGAAATATAATGTGGAGGCGCTGCGCATCGGCGTTACAATGAAAGAGCAGTTACAAATCCGCAACGGTTCGGTAACATGGATCGATTGTCCGATCCAGAAATTGCGGGACGTCCGGGAAAACGCGCTCGAGGAACGGCTTTCTTCGACCATTCACGTCGTTTGAAGAAAATGTTTGATAAATTTCGCGAAGAGTGCGGAGTGTTCGCGGTTTACGGGCATCCCGAAGCCGCCAACGTGGCCTACCTTGGCCTGTATGCGCTGCAGCACCGCGGGCAGGAAAGCGCGGGCATCTGCTCGAGCGACGGGCGCGAGATTTATTGCCGCAAATCGATGGGCCACGTGGCGGATATTTTTACGCCGGAGGCGCTCGGTTCGCTGCCCGGCAATCACGCCATCGGCCACACCCGGTATTCCACCGCGGGCGACACCGCGCTGCTCAACGCGCAGCCCTTTTCGGTGGCCTGCAACAAAGGAAAAATTGCGGTCGCGCACAACGGGAACATCACCAACGCTGCGGAGCTGCGCCGCGACCTCGAACGCGACGGCTCCATTTTTCAGGCCTCGAGCGACACCGAAGTCATTCTGCATTTAGTGGCCCGGTCGCGCGAGCGGACGCTCTCGGGCGCGCTGCGCGAAGCTCTACTGCAACTTGAAGGCGCGTTTTCGCTGGTGTTTCTCGCCGAAGACCGGATTTTAGTGGCGCGCGATCCGCACGGATTCCGGCCCCTCGCCTTCGGGCAGATGGAATTGTCGGGCGGGCGGATCGCCTACGTCTTCGCATCGGAGACCTGCGCGTTCGATCTGATCAACGCGGTGTATCTCGGCGAAGTGGAACCGGGCGAAATGGTGATCGCGGGGCCCGAAGGAATCGCGCGGGAGCGCTACGCGCCGATTCGCCGGCACGCGCACTGCGTGTTCGAGCACGTGTATTTCTCGCGTCCCGATTCCGTGGTCTTCGGGCGGCCGGTCGAGGAATCGCGCGAGATGCTCGGCCGTCTGCTTGCGCGGGCGCATCCGGTGGATGCCGACGTGATCGTGCCCGTGCCCGATTCCGGAGTCGCCGCGGCCATCGGATACGCGTCCGAAGCGGGCATCCCGTTCCGCCAGGCGCTGATCCGCAATCATTATGTGGGCCGCACCTTCATCGAGCCTACCCAGGCCATCCGCGATTTCGGCGTGAAGCTGAAACTCAATCCGGTGCGCCACCTGCTCGAAGGAAAGCGCGTCATCTTGGTCGACGATTCCATCGTGCGCGGGACCACCAGCCGCAAGATCGTCCGGATGGTGCGCGGCGCCGGCGCGCGCGAAGTGCATCTGCGCATCTCCTGCCCGCCGACGGTTTCGCCGTGTTTTTACGGCGTCGATACGCCCAGCCTGGCCGAGTTGATCGCGGCCAATAATTCGGTGGAGGAGATCCGCCGCTTCGTCGAAGCGGATTCGCTCGGTTATCTTTCCCTCGACGATCTGCGTGAGGCCGTCGGCGACGATCATCACGATTATTGCTACGCCTGCTACACCGGAGACTATCCGACGGACCTGGTCAACATCGAGGAACTGATGGCGGCCAAAGACCGGCGCGGCTAGGCCAGTTTCTTGGCCCTGGCGCGATGTTCGAGCCGCGACGCGTCCCGATCCTCAAGCGCAAGCGTCGCTTCCCACTCGTGAAACAGGCGCCACTGGCGATTCTGCTCTTCAATTTGCTCGCGCAAGTTCACTTCTCCATCCTAACGCCAGTTGCGGAAACGGCCCGCGCCGTTGTCTAATGCCCTTTTGACCACTGCTTCCACGGCCACGTCGCTCCCGTTCCGCGAAAACCGGTTCTTGCACTGGATCTGCGTGGGCGTGGTGATCGCATTCGCGGTCGCGGCCTACCATCCGGATAAGGTCTTCGATTGGGCGCTCGAAAACGCGCTGGTGTTCGCCTTCCTCGCCGTCTTTGCGGTCACCTATCGCAAGTTCGCGTTCTCCGACCTGTCCTATCTGTTGATGCT
>DATHCE010000224.1:0-15581 GCA_035319685.1 Bryobacteraceae bacterium
CAGAAACGCGACCGGCGCTTCGGCGGCATCGGGGAGCCGGCGTCCTCGCGCATGTGCGATTCGATTCTGGAGCCAGTCACTCTCCCCTCGCGATGAAGCGCCTGGCAACTGCGGTTGTCCTGATTCCCGTCATCGTCTGGCTCGTGCTCGCGGGGCCGGATTGGGCGTTCCAAGCCGTATTGGCGGCCATCGGGCTCATCGCGTATTACGAATTCGATCAGATCGCCAGCGCTAGCGGCGCCGCGCGCTCCGGGATCGCCGGAATGCTCGCGGGCCTGGCGATGATGTTCGCGCCGGCGCCCCAGGTGGTCGTGGTGATTGCGGCGCTCGCGGGGATGACGCTCGCGCTGCGGGTCGCCGATCTTGCGCGCGCGATGGTCACCGCCGCGGCGTTGGTGCTTGGCGTCGTCTACATTTTCGGTGCGTGGCGCTGCGCGATCGAGCTGCGCAGCCATCTCAACGGTCATCATTGGCTGATGTTCGCGCTGTTGCTCAGTTGGGCCGGCGACACGGCGGCGCTATACGTCGGCAAGACGTTGGGTCATCATCCGCTGGCATCTCGCGTAAGTCCGGCGAAAACCTGGGAGGGCGCCATCGGATCGGTTGCGGGAGGAGTTCTCGCCGGGTGGATCTATGCACTTTACCTGCTGCCGTCGGCCGCCTGGTGGATGGTGTTGATTCTGGCCTGCGCCGGGAACCTCGCGGGTCAGATCGGCGATCTGTGCGAATCGGCGATGAAGCGCGGCGCGGGCGTCAAGGATAGCGGCCACACGCTGCCCGGTCACGGCGGATGGCTCGATCGTATCGATTCGAGCCTGTTCAGCGTACCCGTGGTTTACGGCCTGCTGTTGGTCTTTCGCGTTTAGGTAGTGCGCTTAGCGCATTACCCGCGTTTCGTCCGGCGCTTAAAACACCGAGCGCCGGTGACGCGTCCGTTTGGATGCGAGTGAGAATCGCGGCTCGGCGGCGCCTGTGCCCGCAATCTGCGCGGCAACATATTCGCCCACAAATGGTCCGTGCTTGAAGCCGTGTCCCGATCCGCCGCCGGCGATCCAGACGTTGGGAAATTCCGGATGACGGTCGATCAGAAAATCGCCGTTCGACGTGTTCTCGTACTGGCAAACACGGGATTCCACCAGCGGCGCGCCGGCCAGCGCCGGGAATCGCTTCTTCAAAACGGCGCGTGCGAACGCGAGTCCATCGCGCGTGATGTTGCGATCGCCGGTTTCCGGATCGAACAAGGCTCCATGCGCGTCCATAGCGATCTTGAATCCTCGCCCGTCGATCGCCGGCACCGCATAGGCGCCCTCGCCGAACGCGACCCATGCCGGAATCCTGGCGAATCGATCGTCGCCGGGCGCGGTGCCGAAGAAAAAAACCTCCTGCCGCGTCGGACGAATCCGCGGGCCCACCACGTCCGGAAAAAGTTTTCGCAGCCACGGCCCGCAGGCGAAAACGAAAACGCCGCCGGCGCCGCGCCTGGGAAGATCGTGCCATGCCCTGGTCTCATATCGCGCACCCGCGCGCACGGCTGCCTCCACCACCGCCTGCACGCTGCGCCGCGCCATCAGAATTCCGCTGCCCGGTTCGTAAATTCCGGCTTCTGCGCGGCCAAACGTCATCTGTGGGAAATGTTTCTTCAGATCCGCGCGATCGAGCCAGTCGAATCTCCATCCGACGCGCTTCAAGGTATCGCGCGTGCCCTGAAGATAAGCGTCTTTCGCGGGCGCGGTGAACAGCGCGCCGCAGGGATGAAACAGATTCTCGCCGGTCTCGTCGAAAAATCTCTTCCATAGATCGAGCGATCGCAAGGCGCTACGCGTGTAAATCTCGTCCGCGCCATAGGACATGCGCAGGATCCGCGTCTCTCCGCCGGAACTTGACCTCGAATTCGCGGGTCCATGTTGATCCACAATCAAAACGCGCGCGCCGCCGCGCGCAAGCTGAAGTGCGGTCCACGACCCGAAGACGCCCGCGCCGATCACCACCGCATCGTAAGTTCTGATCACGTGGTTGTTATGATAGCCGGGGATGAATGTACGAGACAAAGTGGTCGTGATTACCGGCGCAGCCACCGGAATCGGCGAAGGATTGGCGCGGCGATTCCACGCCGAAGGCGCGCGCGCCATCGTCGTGTCGGACATCGATGGCGTTGGCGCGGACAAGGTTGCGGCGGACATTGACGGCGTCGGCATGCGCATCGATGTCGCCCAAGAAGCGGAGATCCGCAAACTGGTGGACGAAACCACCGCGCGCTTCGGCCGCATCGATCTGTTCTGCTCGAACGCCGGCATTTTTATTGAAGGCGACATTCATGCGCCCGATCGCGACTGGGCGCGCATGCGCGACATCCATGTGATGGCGCACATCTATGCGGCCCGCGCCGTCCTGCCGCAGATGATCGAACGCGGCGACGGATATCTGCTGCAAACCGTTTCGGCCGCGGGCCTCCTGACTTCATTCGAATCCGCGATCTATGCCGTCACCAAACATGCGTCGCTCGCGCTGGCCGAATGGATCTCGGTGACGTATGGCGATCGCGGCATCAAAGTTTCGGCCTTGTGCCCGCAGGGCGTGCGAACCAACATGCTGATGCAGGACCCCGATAATTTTCTGGTCGCGGGATCGGTTTCCGTGGAGCGGGTGGCCGACGCCGTGATCGAAGGCCTGCGAGAGGAGCGTTTCCTGATTCTTCCGCACCCCGATGTCCTCGAATATTTTCGACGCAAGGGCGCCGATTACGATCGCTGGCTGCGCGGAATGCGCCGCTTTCGCGCCGAGGTCATCGGGAAACGAGCCTAGCTTAGACCAGTTTCATGGATAACGTAGACTATTGCAGGATCGTCGGCTGTTGAGACTGCCGTTACAGGCCGCTTGAAACTGGTCTACGCGAACTCCAAAAATGGTCTACTCCTTGTGCGCCTGGCCTTCGATGATCTCGATGCGCATCCTGTCGGGGCCTTCGATGAACGCGAACTTGATCTTCCCGCCCGCGGCCGCACGCGGCTCCGCGAGGATTTTCACGCCCGCGGCCTTGAGCTTCGCGACGGCGTCCTCCAGATGGTCCACGCTGATGCCGATGTGATCCACCACGTGCCCCTGCGTCGATTCGAACGTCTCGCGGCCTTCCCAGGATTTCCAGTGCGACGTCCGCGCGTACTCGGAGGGATAAATAATGATGTTCACGTTGTCCATCATCATCGATGACGACGGCCCGATCGCCAGATCGCGATACAGATGGCGCGCCGGATTCTTGCGCAGTCCCGTTACGCCGAACATTTTTTCGTACCACTCGCCCGCGCCTACCGGATCGTCGCTCAGCAGGTGGATATGGCCGAAATGATGATGATTGGCCGTGTTCAGCTCGATCAACGCGCCGTCCGGACCCAGTACATACGCGTAAAAAAACCGCCCCATCGGCGCGTTCGGATTCCCGATGTCGCTGATGTCGGTGAGCGGGGTATCGAACTTCGTGCCGGACTCAACCTGCTTCTGATAAGTCGCCTTCATGTCTTCCGCGCCCCATCCGAAATGCCATATCGTGCTGGTGACGTCGCTTTTGGGCGGCGTCGCGACCTTGGTGAAAAGGATCCAGCTCTTCTGGACCCACACGGCGTCCTGGAGTCCGGCGAATTTCGCTGGTTCCGCGTCGAATTTTGACGTGTAATAGGCGATGTCCGCGGCCGGATCGGTAGCGTTCAAATGAAGATGGTGAAAATGCGCGTTCCCAACGACCTGCGCCGCCGCGCTCAAGGCGAGAGTGAAGGGGATCATCCAAAACGCAACGGGGCGAAGGCAGCGCATAGACCCGAATTATACTCTGCGCCGCGTCAGATGCGCATTCGCTTCAAGCGAAGGCTGTTGAACACGACGGTGACCGAGCTGGCCGCCATGGCCGCGCTGGCAATCACGGGGCTCAACCATCCGAGCGCAGCCGCGGGAATCGCGATCACGTTGTAGGCGAGCGCCCAGAATAAATTCTGCCGCATGATGTTCCACGCCGCGCGCGACAACGCGATGGCCCGCGGGATTCCCATCAAATCCGCGCGCAGCAGCGTCACGTCGCCCGCTTCCATCGCGATGTCGGTTCCCGATCCCATCGCGAATCCGACGTCGGCCATCGCCAGCGCGGGCGCATCGTTGATGCCGTCGCCCGCCATCGCCACAACGCGGTCTTCGCTCTTGAGCCGCTGCACTTCGGCGACTTTTCCATCCGGCAAAACTTCGGCGACGACGCGTTCGATGCCGGCTTGGCGCGCGATCGCCTTCGCCGTCTCCGCGCGATCGCCGGTCACCATCGCCACCTCGATGCCCAGCCGGTGAAGTTCCGCGACCGCTTCTTTCGCGCCGCCGCGCATCGGATCTTCCACCGCGAGCGATCCCGCGAATTTCCCATCCACCGCGACCAGGATTCCGTGAACGTCCGCCGCGATTCCGCGATCCGACAAAAACGCCCCGTTGCCTGCGAGCACCCGATAACCGTTTACGCGTCCTTCGATTCCGCGTCCGGCGATGGCATGAACATCGGTCGCTTCCGCAATCGCCAGCCCCCTGTGCTCGGCGTAGTCGACCACGGTGCGCGCCAGCGGATGTTCGCTTCGCCGCTCGACCGCCGCGGCCAACTGAAGCGCCTCGTCCTTGATGTCCGCGCTCACAATTCGCGGCCGGCCTTCGGTCAGCGTTCCCGTTTTATCCAGCACCACCGTATCCACGCGCCGCAGTTTTTCGAGAGCTTCGCCTCCCTTGATGAGCAGCCCCATCTGCGCGCCGCGCCCGGAAGCGACCATCACGGCCGTCGGGACCGCCAGGCCCATCGCGCACGGGCACGCGATGATCAGCACCGCAACCGCGGAGACCGCGCCCTTGGTCACGTCCGCGCCGGCGAGCATCCACGCCGCAAACGTCGCCAGCGCAAGCAGGATCACCGAGGGCACGAAAATTCCGCTGATGCGATCCGCGAGACGTTCGATGGGCGCTCGCGACGCCTGTGCCTGCCGCATCAGCGCGACAATGCGCGCCAGCACGCTCGCTTCGCCCAAGGTTGTCGCGCGATAGCGAAAACTTCCGCTGGTGTTCACCGTGCCGCCGATCACCGCGCCGCCCGGCTTGCGCGCTACCGGCATCGGTTCGCCCGTGACCATCGATTCGTCGATGTAGCTTTCCCCATCGATAATTTCGCCGTCGACCGGGAGCCTTTCCCCAGGCCGGACGAGGATCGTATCGCCGCGCCGCACCTGTCGAATCTCAACCTCCAACTCCGCCCCATCGCGAAACACGCGCGCCGTCGCCGATTGCAGACCGGTCAGCTTCCTCAACGCGCTGGTGGTTTGCCGCTTCGCCCGCGCCTCCAGCGCGCGGCCGGAAAGCACGAACGCGAGGATCAGCACCGCGGCTTCGTAATACACGTCGGGCACGATCCCGTGCGCTTCAAAAAATGCCGGCCGAACGGTCACGGCCAACGAATATAAAAACGCCGCGCCGGTGCCCAGCGCGATCAGCGTATTCATGTCCGTGGAACCGTGCCGCGCCCCGCTCCACGCCGCCGTGAAAATTCGCCTGCCCGCCCAACCGATCACCACGATCGCGATCGCGAGCAACACGTAATGCGCCGGCGTGTCGTGCATCCAGCGCATGGAGATAAACATCGCGACCGCGCCCAGCGCCAGGCTCACGATCGCTTTTCGCGCCAGGTCCCGAGCTTCGGCAAGCTGGGCCTGTTCGCGCTGCTCCTGCTCCTCAAACGCGCTCACGCCGGGCGTAGGGAGTTCGGCATCGTAACCGGTGTCGATAATCGCGTCCACCAGCGCCGCGGGAGCAACCTCGTTCGGGTCGAAGGCGACCGTCGCTTCCGCCGTCATCAAATTTACGGCCGCCTTCCGGACGCCCGGCGTCTGCTCGAGCGCCCTCTGCACGTGCGACTGGCACGCCGCGCACGTCATCCCCCCAACGTGTATGTGGACCGTCTCCGTCATTCCACTTTTTGAGCTTCGTACCCCGACTTGCGAATCGCATCGAGCACCGCCGCCTCGCGCGCGGCGTCGGCTGAGACCACCGCCGATCCCACCTCGACATGTTCCACCCGTGCACCCTCCACTTTTCCGATCGCCTTGGACACGCGCGCGACGCACGCCTGACAGTGCATCCCTTCGATTTGAACCTTCATAGTTACCATCTTACGGCCCTTCGCCCATTAGATGGCCGATGCATCGGCTACGATGGAAATTTCTTTCTCATTGAGCGAATCGCCGTCAGCGCCACCGGTGGCGCGATCCAAGAAAATCTATTCCGAGCAGCGCGGATCGGTCGAAGAACCGCAAAGACAAGGATCTGGCCGTTTCTGGCCAGTTCATACTGATTGACAGGGTCAATCAGTTGATTGACAAAAGCAACTATCTTGCGATATTCTGCCTCCGTGCTTCCTGCCGTCGGCGTCGTGCGTGGATTCAATCGTTTCTACACCCGCCAACTGGGTTTGCTCGATCCCGGCTACCTGTGCAGCCCGTTTTCGCTCACCGAAGCGCGCGTGCTTTACGAACTTGCGCATCGTGATACTCCGACCGCGACCGAGCTCGCCTCCGATCTCGGCCTCGATGCCGGATATCTCAGCCGCATCCTTCTCCGTTTCCACAAGCGCGGTCTGCTCCGCCGCGAAGCGTCCAAGCGTGACGGGCGCCGCAGTCACTTGTCGCTCACGGCGAAGGGCCGCCGGGCTTTTGCTCCGCTTCAGGAGAAGGCGAATCAGGAAATCGCCGCGATGCTCGAGAAACTCTCTGCGGAGGACTCGATAAAGCTGACCACCGCGATGCAGACGATCGAGGGTCTCCTCACCGGTCGCCCGCAACCGCCCGTTGCCTACATCCTGCGCGAACACCGTGCCGGCGACATGGGCTTCGTCGTTCATCGTCACGGCGTGCTCTACGCGCAGGAGTACGGATACGATATGACCTTTGAAGCGCTGGTGGCGGAGATCGCCGCGAAGTTCGTCGAACGCTTCGACGCGCGCCGCGAACGCTGCTGGATCGCCGAAATAGATGGCGCCATCGTCGGATCCGTTTTTCTGGTGAAGCAGTCGAAGACCGTCGCCAAGCTTCGGCTGTTGCTGGTCGAGCCGGCGGCGCGCGGTCTCGGCATCGGACGGCGGCTCGTGGAAGAATCCCTGCGCTTCGCGCGTGAGGCCGGTTACCGGAAGGTCGTGCTGTGGACCCAGAGCGAACTGCTCCCGGCGCGCCGCATCTACGAAAGGGCCGGATTCAAGCGAATCGCCGAGCAACCGCATCACAGCTTCGGAAAAGACCTGGTCGCAGAAACCTGGGAGAGAAAACTCTAGTTGGCCAGCCCCGCGACGGTCTCGGAAGCCTTCTCGAGCAGAAATCCGGTTTCGCTGCCGCTGCCCACCAGCAGCATCCCGCGCTCCTTCCAGAATTTCGCCAGCGCCAGCGTGCGAGCCTGCATGCCCGGCGCGACGCCATGCGCGACGCAACTGTCGCGGATCTGCTCCATCGCTCTCACCATGGCGGGATGTTGAAACTCGCCGGGAACACCTAGCGAAATTGAAAGATCCACCGGCCCGATCAGCACCGCGTCGATGCCCGGCACCGACAGCAGCTCATCGCGACGGTCGACGGCGAGCCTGGTTTCGATCTGCAACACCACCATCACGTTTTGATTCACATGCTCGATCATTTGAGGAATGGTGACGCGCTCGTAGCCCACGTGCGTCGGATTCAGGCCGAAGCCGCGCACACCCACGGGCGGAAATTTCGTCCAGCTCACCGCGCGTTCCAGCAATTCCGGAGACTCGACGCGTGGAAACAAGACCGCCTGTGCGCCGCAATCGAGCGCGCGCGCAACCAATGCGTACTGCATGTCGGCCACGCGTACCATCGGCATCAATCCGGCGTGCGTGGCCGCGTGGCACAAATCCTGCAGCGTTTCGATGCCGAATCCGCCGTGCTCGGCGTCGAGAAAGGTCCAGTGAAATCCCGCGGCGGCGAGAATCCGCGCGACCTCCGGCGACCGAATCTGCCCGAATCCGCAGCCCAACTGCACCTTGCCCTCTTGGAGGGCGCGTTTTACCGAATTGACGCGCATTCTTAAATGGTAACGAGGCGATGATCCGGACAATCCAGGCGCGCCGCAGCGTCGAGCTGATCGATCAGGTCCAGCCCGTGTTTGGCGAGGAACGGCAGAATCGAATAGAAACGCTCCTGCAAATGGCGATGCGGAAACAGAAGCCCGGAGAGATAGCGCGCGTGGTCCATGGCGCGCGCGTCGCGGCGCATGGATTCGCGCTCGATCTTCCGCCGGGTTTTCTCGAACTGCCAGAGAATTTTCGCGCGCGCCGTCTGAAGCGACCGAGCAAGCGTCGGATCGAAATGCTCCAACTCCGAGCGCAATCGATTCAGGTGTTTCTCGACGTCGCTCGAAGCGTCCGCGAAGGAACGTTCCACCGACTCGGGGACCAGCGTGCGCGCGATGCGAGCCTGCAATTGTTCCTCGTCGACGAAGATCTGCGGCAGCGTCATTTTGTATCGCGCCAGTAATTTTTCCACGCGCGATTCCAACAGCGTGAACCCCATCCGCGACGCCACCACCGGCATGCGCCCCAGCAGGCGCTCGTAGATCACCTGTGCCTGCGCGAAATACGCAAGTTCCGCCGGACCGCCGATGTAGGCCACCGTCGGCAGCAGATAATCCTGCACCACGGGCCGCAGCAGCGCGTTGGGCGAAACCTCCGCCGCGCGGTCCCGATAATCGGCGAATTCGGAATCGTTGCGCCGCAACGGCACGCGCTCGCCGTTCTGTAGCAGAAAAAACAGCGACGTCTTCGGCTCCAGATGAACCTGCGCGTGGTAACCGGACGCTTCCAGTTCCCGGTTGCGCGCGAGCAATTGCGCCTTCAACTCCGCGGATGCAGCCAGCGCCTCGGCGACAATCGGCGATGCGATCTTCCGCACCGCCGGATCGAGCGGATCCAGGTACAGCAGGTTCAACTTCGCCAGCAGCTTCTTCAGCAGCGCGCGAAATCCTGCGCCCATCGTGATGCCCGGAGGATAGGCCTCGCGCAGGATGGCGATCAGTTCCTCGGCATGAGGAAAGGCCGCCAGCGCGCCCGCCAATTCGTCCACCGGCGGATGGTCGAGGATGATTCCGCCCACGGGCCGCTGACGCCCGCGGTTCTCCGCTCGAATGTCCACGTGCAGCGCGAAGGGCTGATACGACCCGTCAAAACTCCAGACGTGATTCACCTCTTCGAAGTCGTGATCCTCGGTGGCGAGCCAGAACACCGGCACCGCCCGAATTCCCCGCGTGGCCAGATCGCGCGCGCAGTGCGCCGCCGTAATCGCTTTGTAGATCGTGTACGCCGGACCCGAAAATAATCCGACCTGCTGCCCCGTCACCACCGCGACCGTGCCCGGCTTGGCGAGCAAATCGAGCGATTCGCTCGGCCCGTTCTGCGCCGCCAGGGCCGCGACGATCGCCCGCCGCCGCTCGTCCGGATAATTCAGCTCGCGCGCCGCCGCCGGAATCGATTCCGGATCGTGCGGGTTGTGGCGATAAAATCGAGCGACCCGTTCAAAATGATACGTGAAATCGGCAAATAGTCTGGTCGTGCCGGGGATGTCGGTATGGCGAATACAGGCCGGTTCTGTGGGTACGGTCATTGGTATGGACATGCGCGATCCAGAGCCAGACGGTCCAAGCGTAACAGATGCCGCCACCGGGATCAAAGTCGCGAAAAATTTGTAGGGTTGTTTCGTTTGACGGCGAGGCGTTATGTTGAAAACGTGGCCGGAGTCTACATTTCCTACCCGTTCTGCGCGCAGAAATGCACCTACTGCAACTTCGCGTCGGGCGTGTTGCCGCGGGAGCTCGAAGCCCGTTATATAGACGCGTTGAGGGCGGAATTGCTCGCGACTGAATGGCCTTGGACTCCCGAAACCATCTACCTGGGCGGGGGAACGCCGAGCCAGATGGACGCCTCCGCGCTCGAATCCTTGCTTGACGAAATTCCCGGCCGACAGTGGCGGGAAGCGACGATCGAAGCCGCGCCCGGCACCATCACGAAAGAGAAGGCCGCGTTGTGGAGACGAGCCGGGATCGGCCGTGTGAGCCTCGGCGTCCAATCCTTCATCACGCGCGAGCTTTCCCGGACCGGCCGCCGGCACACGGCGGAGACGGTTGCCGCGGATGTCGCGATGCTTCGCGCGGCCGGCATCGGTTCGATCAACATCGATCTGATTGCGGGTATTCCCGGCCAAACCTACGCGAGCTGGAACGAATCGCTCGACTGGCTGGAGCGAATCGGGGCGCCGCACGCCTCGGTCTACATGCTCGAAGTGGATGATGACAGCCGGTTAGGCCACGAAATCCTGCTGCGCGGAAAACGCTACGGAGCATCCGATGTTCCCGGCGACGACGCCATCGCCGATTTTTACGAACGGGCTGTCGATCGGCTCCCGCGCATGGGCCTTGATCGCTACGAAATTTCAAATTTCTCGCGGCCCGGCTTCGAATCGCGCCACAACTTGAAGTACTGGCGCCGCGAACCTTACCTGGGCTTCGGAGCCGACGCGCACTCCTTCTCGGGCGTTTGGCGATGGTCGAATGCCGAATCCGCTGCGGATTACGTCGACGGCGCGGCCGCGCCGAATCGCACGATGGCCGACGCAATCGGCGAACGCTTCTTTTTAGGACTGCGACTCGCCGAAGGAATCGAAGGCGATTGGTCGCCATTTGAGGAGCCGATCGAAAAATTCCTACGCGAGGGGTTGCTGGAATCGGATGGCCGTCGATTGAGACTGACTTCGCGAGGGGTCATGGTGTCGAACGAGGTGTTCGCTGAGTTCGTCTGCGAGCCTGTCGGCTAACCGCGGCTGGAGCGATTTTCGTTTGCTGGTACCTAGGACGCTCTCAGACGCGATTTCGGAATTTCCAGCACCCTTGGTATGTCGAAGGCCTTTTCGGCTCGTCGATTTTGCCGACTTTAAGTCCCAACGAACTGATTTCAAGAGGCTTGGCAAAAAAGTTGGGCGCGCGCCACCACTACTTAAAACGACGGCCCTCGCTCCCATTAAACACGGCCCTCACTCCCACTAAAGACGGCCCTCGCTCCCATTAAAGACGGCCCTCACTCCCATTAAAGACGGCCCTCACTCCCATCAAACACGGCCCTCACTCCCACTCAATCGTGGCCGGAGGCTTGTTCGTCAAATCGTAAAACACACCGCCGATTCCTTCGATCCCACTCAACTCCCTCACCATACGGGCCAGCAAATCCTCCGGCATCCGAACCGCCCGAGCGGTCATACCATCCACCGAATCGACCGGCCGCAGCACGACCGCGTCCGGACGATCGTCCGTTCCCACTGGAATCAGCACCACTGGAAATTGCCAGATTTCTTTGTCGAAGCCCGATTCATGTGCGATCCGCCGCACGATGGCATCGGCGCGCCGCAAACGATCGAGACGAGCCTCGGAGAGCGCCGCCGGAAAAACGCGCAATGCTTCGATCGGCCTGGCAGTCCACGCAGCGACCACGATACGGTTCACGGTGGCACAGCGGTTGATCAGCCGCGCGGCTTCTTCTTCGGTCGACGGAAATTCGGAAAGCGCCAGCACGGGACGATACGTCCGCGAGTCGCCCTGCACACCGACCGATCGCACGGGCAGAATCCATCCCGCATCGCTTCGCTCGGGGACCCCGCCCGTGGTCGAGCACAGACAGCGGATCGCGAGGCCCGGTCCGGGGAACGGATGCCGGTCGAGCATCTCGGCGCGAATTCCCACCTCCCGGCCGATCGCGCGCACCTCGTCTTTATAGAAAGAAGCCAAAGGCTCGACGATGCGGCCCTCCGCGATCAGTTCCTGAATGCCGGCCACGCGATTGTGATGGGTCTTGATCAGATCCGCCTTCGCCGTGCCGCCCGATTCAATCGTGTCCGGATAAATCGTCCCTTGGCCGAATATCCAATGGCCGTCAAGATAATGCTCGCTTTCGAGGATCGTTTCTTGAACATCTACAAACAGCCGGCCGATGATGCGCCGCTTTTCTTCCGGATCGCTCACGCCCGCGAGCGCCGGCAGAAACTGCGCACGCGCGTCGTGCACCGCGAAATGTCCCGCGCCGATTTGCGCGAAATTCTCGCGCACGAATTCGGTCTCGCCTTCGCGCATCAGCCCGGTATCGACGTAGGTCGCATGCACCCGATCGGACCCAAGCGCGCGCAGGCACAGCGTGCAGGCGACCGTCGAATCCACGCCGCCGCTCACGAAGAAGAACACGTTGCGATCGCCCGCCACGGCGCGAATCTGATCCTCCACGGTTTGAATTTGACCCGCCGGGTCCCAATCGCGCTCGCATCCGCAGACGTCGAACAGGAAATTCTTTAAGATCGTTTGGCCGCACGGCGTGTGCGCGACCTCAGGATGAAACTGCACCGCGTACAACCGCCTCTTGGATGACGCCATGGCCGCGACGGTGCACGTTTCGGTGCGCGCGAGAACGTCGAACCCGGAAGGAGGCGCGACCACGGTATCGCGATGACTCATCCAAACCTGTTGCGGACCCTCGACGTGATTCAAAATCCCGTCTCCCGAACAGATTTCGAGCTGCGCAAATCCGTACTCGCCGTGTTCTCCCTTTTGGACCTGGCCGCCGAGCAGGTGCGCGATAATCTGCTGCCCGTAGCAGATGCCCAGCACCGGCGTTCCCGCTTCGAGCAACGCCGGATCGATGGTCGGGCTGCCCGGATCGTACACGCTCGAAGGACCGCCGGAAATGATCACGCCCCTTCGTCCGGCGAGCGCTGCGATGGCCGTCTCACTGGGCGCGACTTCGGCATACACGCCCAATTCGCGAACCTTGCGAGCGATGAGATGGCAGTATTGCCCCCCTGCATCGAGGACCGTGATTTGCGGGATCAAATCTTATTTTACTTGAGCGGTCTAGCGCGCGGCCCGCTGCACCGCCTGGCCGGCCTCGCGCTGCACCATCATCTTCTTGGCGTTGTCGAGCAATGCTTTCGCCTGGGGAATCGCTTCGATCGCCTGCTGGATTTCGGGATCCTGTTCCAGCCGAACATGCGCCGATTCATCCACGCTGAACGCGGTCGTGTACATTTCTTCCTTAAGCTGATCCTTCACCCAGGCGCGATCGTCGTTGAACTGGGCGTCGGTGAATTGCGCGCCATTCTTGCGCAGAAAATCCCGGAATTCATTGACCACCGCATCATCCGGCGCCCAACCTTGCGGAAGCTTCGTGCTGGCCCGATTGCCGAACCATCCGGCGGAAAAATTGAACAGCGCCGCGCGGCCATTCTTCAGCACCGCGAGCTGAACGGAGTTGTACTTCGGCGCCGCATATTTCTCATCGGGCGTGATTCCGCCGCCGCCGTAGACCGTGCGGCCGCTGTCGGTCATCTTCACATCCTGCGCGTTCTTCTCATTCAGATTGTTGTGATAGTAGTAGTCGAGGAACGAAATGTTCGAATAGTCGCGCTGGATCAGCCGTCCGCTGGGCGTGTAATAATGCGCCGTGGTCAACGCCAGGCCGGTCCCTTCGCTGAGCGGGAACACGGTCTGAACCAATCCTTTGCCGAAGGTCGTCTCACCGAGAATCCAGGCGCGATCGTGATCCTGCAAGGCGCCCGAAACGATCTCCGCGGCCGACGCGGTGAAGCGGTTCACCACCACCACGATGGGATAATCTTTGCCGGCGCCGCCGTCGCCGTTCGCGGTGTACACCTTATTCGGCTGATGCAGCCCGCGATGGCTCACCACCACCTGATTGCGCTTCAGGAAATGGCCCGCAACGTCCACGCCTTCATTCAGCAATCCGCCCGGATTTTCGCGCAAGTCCAGAACCAGCCCCTTGATGTTCTTCTCGCCGAGCTGATTGAGGTGCTCCTCCATCTCTTTGTTCGTGTTTTCGTTGAATTGGTCGATTTTGATATATGCGATGCCGGGCTTCAGCCAGAACGCGTACGGCACGCTGTAGCGCGGAATCTCGTCGCGCGTGATGTGGAATGTGATGGGGTTGTCGACGCCGTCGCGCGCCACCACGATCTGAACCTGGGTTCCTTTCGGACCTTTGAGCAGATCCGCGACCTCGGGCCCGCTCAGAGTGTCGGTCTTCTTGCCGTTGACTTCCAGGATCACGTCGCCAGGCCGGATGCCGGCCTTGTAGGCGGGCGATCCGACGAACGGCGCCATGACCACCGTCTTGCTGTCTCGCGACTGTATGGTCATGCCGACGCCGTAATAGTGCCCGCTCTGATCGTCGCGCAGGGCCGCGTAATCCTTGGGATCGAAAAAGGTCGAATGCGGATCGAGCTCGCGCAGCATTCCCGGAATCGCGCCCTTGTAAATCGCCTGATCGGGTTTTACCTGGTCCGCGAAATTCGCTTCCACCGTGCCGAATACCTTGGTGAGCGATTTCAGGCTCTGGCTAACCGGATCGTCCGTCACCGAGGCAGCCCGGACGCCTCCGCTCGAGAAAAATCCAGCCGCAAGGGAGCAAATCGCAATAAAAACAGGGACAAAAACGTAGCCGCGACGCGCCGACATCCACGCCTCCACCTAGGTCCAGTATATCAGTCTGCCGTTGAAACGGCCCTTTTTAGCCGATCCGGGCGCGCCGCGCGGCGGCGGCGGGCTCCATTCGCGCGGGTTTGCGTTCGATCTCGTTCAGCCGCCGGGCCTGATCCGTCACGCACACCAGGAACATCGGCTGACGGGCGTTCTTGAGAATGTCGATAATCCGGTCGTGCTGATCCTCGAGATAGATCGACTTGCCATCCGTCACCAGGTGCAGGTTCGACGACGCTTCCATCACTTCCGCCAGCCTTCGTCCCATTTCCTTTTGCAGGAAGCGCAGCACGCGCCGGATCTTCTGGAGCGAAAATCCTTTGCGGCGCAGTTCGGCGATCACCGTGATCTCGATCACCTCGGCCGGGAAGTAAATCCGGCGATGGCCTTCGTGCCGCGGAGAAACCACCTTCCGCTCATCCCACCACTGAAGCTGCCGCAGACTGACCGCGGCCACCTCCGCGACTTCGCTGGAGGAATAGGTTCTTTCCTGGATCTGTACTTCGGGGCGGCTCTTTTTGGCTTTGAACATAACGGGGCACTTCCGTTTTGCTGATTTAGACGACCTTCCGATTGTACTCAAACCTGAGGTGGTGTCAATAGGGGTCATTGGGCCGCTCCGGTCGACGATCGCCGCGCATGCCGGGTGAACTTCAAAAAAGGAGCGCCCATCATGACCGGCAGGCTCGATTGCGTGCGGCGGCCGCGAGGCTGCGAGGGCTCCATTGCGCGTCATTTCGAGGGCGATTTCCGCATCGCGGCCGCACGGCGTTTTCCGGGTCGCGACGCTCCTCGCGCCCTTCTTCCTCGCGCTCTTCTTCCTCGTGCTCTTCTTCCTCGTGCTCCTCTTCCTCGTGCTCTTCTTCCTCGCGCTCTTCAAGGAAGCATCAGCGCGATCCTCCGCCGACGAACCACACGATCTCGATCTTCGCGCCTTCGCCGATCACCGTCGATTCCCACTCCGGCTTCCGCACGATCTCGCGATTCAATTC
>DATHCE010000225.1:0-13483 GCA_035319685.1 Bryobacteraceae bacterium
GGCTGATGGTGCCGGCTTCGTCGGGCTGCTGCGCGATCGAGCCGAGCGCCTGCGAAACCGCCCGCGCCTCGCCGAGCGCGGGCCCAATGGAGCCGATCGCCATGCACAGCGCCGCCGCGGCGATGGAGACGATCGCGATCACGTTCAGATTATTCATGCAGGTTTCCTCATGCGCCTTCCTGTTCGCGTTGCGATTGCACCGCGGCCGCGATATAAACCGTCGCCAGGATGGCAAAAATATAGGCTTGAATCATTCCCGTCAGCAGACCCAGCACCTGCATCAAAACCGGGAAAAAGAACGGTGCGATCGCCAGCAGTATGGCGACGACCATGGAGGCGCTCATCATATTTCCAAACAGCCGGACGGCTAGCGCGATGTTGCGAGACGTCTCGCTCATCAGGTGGAACGGCAGCATGATCACCGTCGGCCGCAGGTAATCCCGGAAGTAGCCGGCGACGCCCTTTTGACGGATTCCGAACAGCGGAACCGCGACGCCCACGCAGATCGCGAGCGCGGCCGTCGTCGAAAGCGAACCGGTGGGCGCGCGCCAGCCCGGCACGATGTCCAGCAAATTCGAGACTCCGATAAACAGGAATAGCGTGCCGACGAACGGCAGGTACCGGTCGCCGCCTTCGGGACAGACGTCACGAATCTGGCCGCGCATCACTTCCACGATCACTTCGAGAACGTTCTGCCATCGCGAGCGCGGCCCGTCCGAACGATCCAGACGCCGCGTGATCAGCCACGACCCGCCGGTGAGCAGAAGCATCACGATCCAGGTGTAGACCATCGTGGCGTTGATATGCAGGAACCGCCAGTGCCACAAAATCATCTGGTCCGGAGTCAGGTGCATCGCGGCTGTCCTCCCTTGGGCGTCAGCCAGGCCGTGGCTACCCGCCCCAGCGCAAACCCGGCGAGCGAGGCCAGCGCGTTCTCCCAGCGTCCATTCGCCACCAATAAAAACGCGGCCAGGGCGATGATCGTTCTTCCCCAGAAGCTCGCCACCGTCAACACAACGGGATGCCGCGTGGTGAACATCCGCTGCACCGTCAGCCACAGTCCGAAGTAAAAGAAAACGCCGATCGCAACGCCGGCCATCAGGGAAAATAGAACGTTCATCAATCCTCCCGTATGCGCCGCCACGCGCTCGCACAACCCAAAACCAGCCCCGCCACCAGCAGGATCACCGCCCAGGAGAACCGGCTCGGCCAACGATGATCGATCCACGCCCCAACCGCCACGCCGGCCAGCGTCGGAACCACCACCGACCATCCCACCACCCCGACAATCGAGATCACGCGCCAGTTTCCCCTCTTTTCGGCGCGCGCGCGCAACATGCGCTCTTGTTTCTGGCCCACGTCGTGGATCATGCGCTGCTCGGGAGTCTCAGGCATTTTTTTCGGCCTCCATCAGATGCCGGACCAGATCGGCCTCGAGCTTCGCTTCGAACGCGCGCGCCGCCTTTTCCCTCTCTTCTCTCGCCCGGAACTGGCGCTGGACCTCTTCCTGCAACTTTTCGAGACTGGCGCCGCGAACCGCGTTCCGCGTCGACACCGACACCTCGGCTCCGCACTTCACCAGAATGCCGCGATCGATCGCCAGGTACTCTTCGGGCTTCCCGCACGGCTGAAACGTCATCACCCCCGGCACCAGCGCCGTCACGAAATCGATGTGCCTGGGAAGCAGGCCGAACCATCCGTTCTCGGCCTCGGCTTTGATCCGATCCACCTCCTCTTGTTCGAGCAGAATTTGCGACGGCAGCCGGACGGTGAGCCTCATCTGCGCACCTCCTCGGTCTTGCGAACTTCGTCGATGCTGCCGATCATGTACAGCGCCTGTTCCGGGACCTTGGCAAACTCGTCGTTGAGAATCCGCTCGCACCCGTCGAGCGTGTCCTCCAGCTTCACCAGCTTTCCCGTCTGATTGGTGAACTGCTCGGTCACAAAGAACGGCTGCGTGAGGAATCGCTCCAGCCGCCGCGCGCGATGCACCGTGTGCCGGTCTTCCTGCGACAACTCGTCCAGACCGAGCATCGCAATGATGTCCTTCAGCTCTTCATAACCCGCCAGCGTCTTGCGGATATCCTGCGCGATGCGGTAATGCCGCGCGCCCACGATCTGCGGCGTGATCAGTTTGGACCGCGATTGGAGCAGGTCCACCGCCGGATACAGCCCCTCGCTCGCCCGCTTGCGCGACAGCACGATCGACGCCGACAGATGACTGAAGGTATGCACCACCGCCGGATCGCTGAAATCGTCGGCCGGCACGTACACCGCCTGCACCGACGTGATCGCGCCGTTCGGCGTGTTGCAAATCCGCTCCTCGAGCTCGGCCAGTTCGGTGCTCAGCGTCGGCTGATACCCCAGCCGCGACGGAAGCTGGCCCATCAGGCCCGAAACCTCCGAGCCGGCCTGAATGAATCGAAAAATATTGTCGATCAGCAGCAACACGTCCTTGCGCTCGTCGTCCCGAAAATATTCGGCCATGGTCAACGCCGAATGACCGACGCGAAAACGCGCGCCCGGAGGCTCATTCATCTGCCCGAACACGAGCACCGTGTTGTCCAGCACGCCCGCCGCCTGGATTTCGCGATACAGCTCTTCGCCCTCCCGGCAACGCTCGCCGATGCCGCAGAACACGCTCACGCCGCGGTAATGCCCGATCACGTTGTGGATCAGTTCCATGATCAGGACCGTCTTGCCGACGCCCGCGCCGCCCAACAGGCCGCTTTTCCCTCCGCGTTCGAGCGGCGCCAGAACGTCGATCGCTTTGATGCCGGTCTCGAACAGCTCGGAGGTGCCGGCGCGCTTCATCAGCGGAACCGGCCGGCCGCGAATCGACCGCCATTCCACCTCTTCCACGGGCCCCTTGCGGTCGATCGTTTCGCCGAACACGTCGAACATGCGGCCCAGTACGTTCTCGCCCACCGGGACCTTCAACGTCCGCCGCGTGTCGGTGATCGGCGATCCGCGCGACAAGCCTCGCGTCGAAGTCAGCGCCACGCCGCGAACCGTGTGCGCGTCCAGATGCGAAACCACCTCGATCTCGACCGAGTCATCGGCGCCGGCCGTCATGACATCGAAAATCGACGGAATCCGCTCGGGAAAACGCGCATCGACCACACTGCCCCGGACCGCTTCCACCAATCCGGTATTCGCTCCCGCATTTGGGGCGGAGTTTCCCATTCGAGCATAGGCGCAGTCCTCGCGCCCACCCCGTCATCTTCACGTGCACACGGCGGGCCAGTACAAATTCTCAAGCATTTGTTCAAGCAACCATGCCCGCAACCGCGTGCGGATGCGTCATTTCACACAGCGTTCCTGCGCCAAATCAGCCTTCAGACAACGGCTTCCGTCCGGGCGAACTTGAGCAGCTCGCGATCCGCATCCTGCGGACGCGCGATTTTCTCGTCTCTGACGATCCTGCCGTCCCGGAAATAGATGTTGCGGCTGGCGTACGCCGCGATATCGGGTTCGTGAGTGACAATGATCGTGGTAATCGCCTGCCGCCGGTTGAGATGCTGGAAAATCGCCATGATCTCGACGCTCGTGCGCGAATCGAGCGCGCCGGTCGGTTCATCCGCCAGAATGATTTGCGGATGGTTCACCAGCGCCCGTGCGATGGCGACCCGCTGCTGCTGCCCGCCGGATAGCTGATTGGGGTGATGATCGGCCCGGTCCGCAAGCCCCACCGAAGCCAGCGCCTCGATCGCCTGCGCATGCGGATCGGCAGGCGCTTCGCTGGTGTAGAGAAGCGGAAGCTCGACATTTTCGATCGCGCTGGTGCGCGCCAGCAGATTGAATTGCTGAAATACGAACCCGATTTCCCGGTTCCGGATTTCCGCCAGTTGATCGCGGTCCATCTCTTCCACGCTGATTCCATCCAGCCGGTAGGTTCCCGACGTCGGTTTATCCAGGCAGCCCAGTATATTCATCAGCGTCGATTTGCCCGAGCCCGACGGCCCCATGATCGCCACGAAATCCCCGCGCTCGATTTCGAGCGTGACGTCGCGCAACGCCGGAACCGTCATTTCACCGATCCGAAAGGTCCTGCTCAGGTGCTCGACCTCGATGATTTTCCCCATCCCATCGCCTCCCATGCGACGCTCCCCTCCAACTCCACGAACACCCCGCCATCCCTGGCAGGGCTTGACGATGTCCTTGAGCGGCAAGCCCCGGCAGTCATGCCGGGGGTAAAAATCGCCGTTCTCACACAGACTCGTAATGGCGAGGCTGCGCGATCATCTCTTCTCGACAGCAAACCAAAGTTAGCCATAGGCTACTCATAGTGGAGCGCCTCGATCGGATCCATATAAGCGGCCTTCCGGGCAGGATAGAATCCGAACCCCACGCCCACTAGCGCCGAGAACAGAAACGCCACCACGATCGAGCCCGCGCTCAGAACCGTCGACCACTGCGCGAAATAAGAAATCAGAACGCTCGCCGTGATCCCCAGCAGGATGCCGATCGCGCCCCCCGCCACCGAAAGCGTGACGGCTTCCACCAGAAATTGGCTCAAAATATCGCGCGTCTTGGCGCCCACCGCCTGGCGCAGCCCGATTTCGCGCGTCCGCTCGCTTACCGAGACCAGCATGATGTTCATGATCCCGATTCCGCCGACGATCAGCGACACCGACGCGATCGCCGCCAGCAGAATCGACATCACCCTGGCCGACGTTTCCTGAGCTTTAAACACCTCCTCCATGTTGCGAATCGTGAAATCGTCGTCCTCGTTCGCCTGCAAATGATGGCGCTGGCGCAGCAGATCTTTCATCTGGTCCTGCGCGTCCTGGCTGCGGCCCTCGCGCGCTTGCACCATAATCGAGCCGACCGCGGCGTAATTGGCCTGGCTGGTCCCGATCACTTTTTTCTTCGCCGTGCTGATCGGCATCAGAATCACGTCGTCCTGATCCTGGCCGGTGGGCGATTGCCCCTTGGGCACCAGCGTCCCGATCACCGTAAACGGGACCGTCTTGATGCGAATGATCTGTCCCACCGGATTCTCGCCATAAAACAAATTGTCGATAACTGTTTTACCGAGCAGCGCGACCTTCGCGGCGGATTCCACGTCGCTGGTCGTGAACGGCTGGCCTCGTTCGATCTCGAGGGCGCGAATCGGCAGGTAATCGGGCGTCGTCCCCAGCACCTGCGTTCCCCAATTATTGTTGCCGTAGACCACCTGCACGCCGCCCCGGACCGCGGGCGTGGCGAGCGCGGTGGCGTCGCATTCGCGGGCGATCGCCCTGGCATCGTCTTCGGTCAGAGTTTGCGCGTTGCCCGTGCCCATGCGGATGCCCGAGCTGGTAATGCTGCCCGACAGAACGATGATCAGGTTGCTGCCGATCGACGCAATCTGCTCCTTGATGCGCTGCTGCGCGCCCGAGCCGACCGCGACCATCGCGATCACCGCCGCCACGCCGATAATGATGCCCAGCATCGTCAGCGCGGACCGCATTTTGTTGACGCGCAGCGCCCGCAGCGCGATTCTCATGGCCGCGGCGATCTTCCTGGTCCTCATCGCGACTCCCTAAAAGCCGATCCTCCGGTTGCTGCCGCTCGGCTGCGGTTGCGCTGCCGAAGCGCCCGCCTTCGCCACCATCCCTGTGACGACCGGCTGGCCCTCCACCAGCTCTCCGCCGGTCATCTCCACGTGATTGGCGTCGCTGATTCCCGTCTTCACCTGCACGGCTTCGAGGCGCCCGTGCCGGTCCAATACGTAAACCGTTTGCACCCCCTGCTGCGGCGGCCGCGCGGGCTGGCCGGATACCGCGCGCGGGTGGAATCGCAGCGCCGCTTTCGGAATCCGCAGCGCGTTCGATACGTGGCCGGTCGAAATCGTGACGTTGGCCGTCATTCCGGGAAACAGTTTCAGATCGGGGTTCGACACCCGGATCACGACGTCGTAGGTGATGACGTTTTGCACGTTGATCGGCGCCTCCCGAATCTGTGCCACCGAGCCGTGGAACATCCGGCCTGGATAAGCGTCCACGGTGAAGCGGGCCGCCTGGTCCAGCCGGACCGGCCCCACATCGGATTCATCCACATTCGTGTCCACCTGCATTTTCGTCAGGTCCTGCGCGATCAGAAAAATCACCGGCGCCTGGAACGACGCGGCCACCGTCTGGCCCACGTCCATGTTCCGCGACTCCACCGTCCCGTCCACCGGCGCCAGGATTCGCGTATGGTCCAGATTGAGCTGCGCCTGCGCCAGGATCGCCTGATCCTGCGCCACGACGGCGACGGCCTGATCGAGCTGGGTGCGCGCCACTTCCACCCCTTTTTGCGCTGATTCGGCCGAAGCCTCGGCCGCAGCGACCGCGGCTTGCGCGGCGTCCACGCTCGCCACCGCCTGATCGTAAGTGGACACCGCCGTGTCGTAATCTTCCTGCGAAGTGCTGCCGGTCTCGAGCAGATTTTTTCTCCGATCCCGCTCTACCCGCGCCAGTTCGACCGCGCTTTGCGCCTTCACCACGTTCGCTTTTTGATTGGCAACATTGGCCTGGGCGCTCGCCAGATCCGATTGCGATTTGGCCAGGCTCGCCTGCGCGGTAACCACCGCGGCTTTCGCCGCATTCAGCGTCGCCTTCGCCTGATCGACCGCCGCCTTGAACGGAGCCGGATCGATCTCCGCCACCAGTTGGCCCTTGGTCACCTTGGTATTGAAATCGGCGTACAGCGCGATGATGTTGCCGGAGACCTGGCTGCCCACCTGCACCGTGATCACCGCGTTCAGATTGCCCGTCGTGGTTACCGTGGAATCGATATCCCCGCGGTCGATCTGCGCGGTCACGTATTCCGAGGCCCTGGTGTGATGAGCGTAAACTATGGCCCCGGCGACAATGATCGCGACCGCGACGCCGCCGGCCGCAAGCCATTTCCAGGCCGGCTTTTTCGCGCGATGCCGCGCCACGTGACCATCCGGCGCAATCTTCTGCGAAATGTCCGCGCTCGAAGAAGTCGCCACACTGTTGTAGCGAGCATTTTGCATACCGCACGTTAATTGTTGATTCTATTGACCCGGTGGCAACGCTGCGTTCTATCGCGCAGCCTCTAAACTCGCCATTCAACCCCGCCATCGCTGGCGGGGCTTGCCGATCTTGTTGAACGGGAAGCGCGTCCACAAGCCCCGGCAGTCATGCCGGGGTTGAAAGGCCGGGATTTCACATAGATTCGTTAAGGCGAGGTCAATCCGGAGGGGCTGTATTTTCGGAGCAGAAAAGGGGACTGACACCTTTTTTCGCGCCGCAAACCTGCCTTGTGCGCCCCGCCGGAGGAAAAAGGCTGTCTGTCCCGTTTGTTGCAACGTCGCAGGAAAAGCTGCGAAAAAAGCTGCCTGTCCCCTATTTTTGCAAGCGTGCGAAAATAGTCGCTTGCGGGCTTTCGAACCTTTTTTCAAGAATCCGCACCTCGCCACGATCGCCGCGGCTTTCTGGTCGCGCCCTCAAAGCGAGCTTCGCTGGCCCGTTCGCGCCGTCCGTTATCAGACCGAGCCCGGTATCGAAATTCTGGTGCATTCTCAGGCTCCCGATTCCGCGCCGCGCGGCGAACTGGTGATGGTCCATGGCCTTGAAGGCTCCAGCGATTCCGGATACGCGCGCAGCATGGCCTACGCCGCCCTCGAAGCCGGCTTCGCCACCCACCGCGTGAACCTGAGAAGCTGCGGAGGCACCGAAGCCCTGGCGCTTTCCAATTACCATTCCGGCCAGACCAGCGACGTTCTCCACGTCCTCGGCGAGCGCAAGCGCGCGAGCGGTCTGCCGATTTACCTCGCCGGATTTTCCCTCGGCGGAAACGTTTCGCTCAAACTCGCCGGCGAGCTGGGGGAAGCGGGCCGCGAGCTTTTGGATGCCGTCTGCGCCGTCTCGACGCCCATCGATCTGGCCGCCTGCGCCGACGAGCTCGGAAAACCGCAAAATTATCTCTATGCCAACCGGTTCCTGGCAGGGCTCAAGGAAAAAATCCGCATCCGCGAGCGCCAGGCGCCCGAAATTTATTCGACCGAAAACCTGAAGCGCGTCCGCACCATTTACGATTTCGACGATTATTACACCGCCCGCCTGTTCGGCTTCGGCACGGCGGCCAATTACTACCGCACGCAATCGTCGAATCAGTATCTTGAAAAAATTCGCGTTCCCACCCTAGTGGTCATCGCCAAGGACGATCCTCTGGTTCCCTTCGCAGTCTACGATCATCCCGCGTTTCGCGAAAATCCGTGCTTGCGCCTGCTCGCGGTCCAGTACGGCGGCCACGTCGGATTCATTTCGCGCCGCCCGCCGCGTTTCTGGCTCGACAGCGTCGTGGTCGACTGGCTCGACGAGATCGAGAACAAAACCCGCCCGGCTCACGTATCCTTAAAGTAGATAAAGCAGATGCAGTCTCAGGCATCATTTTTTGAAGCCGCCTCGGTGGCCTTCGATTCGTTGCGGTCGAGCAAATTGCGCAGCTTCTTAACGCTGCTCGGCATTATTCTCTCGACCACCACCCTCATCGCCGTCATGTCGGTGATCCACGGCATGGATGTGTACGTCGCGCAGACCGCCTCGACCATGGGCAACGACGGATTCCGCGTGATGCGCGTCGCCTTCACCGGTCCGCGAAACGCCAAGCAATTTTTGGAAGCGATCCGCAAGAATCCGCAGTTGACGCGCGAAGAATATGCCTTCATCAAGGACCATGCCAGGTATATTCGCGAGTCCGGCATCTTCGCCCAACGCTCCGCGAAAGTCACCTACTCGGGCGACCTGGTGGACGGCGTGCAATTGATGGGCGCGACCTCGAATACCATGGCGATGTCGAACACCCAGATCGACCTCGGCCGCATGTACAGCGACATCGAGGATTCCCGTCACATGGCGGTCGTGCTGCTCGGCTCCGACGTCAAGGAGCGCTTCTTCGGGAACATCGACCCCATCGGCAAGACCATCGCGATCGACGGGCGCCCGTTCGAAGTGGTGGGCGTCGCCAAGCCCAAAGGGAGCGTGTTCGGGCAATCCCAGGACACCTACGTCGCGATTCCGGATCAGACCTATTTCAAAATTTACGGCGCGCAAATGGGCATCAGCTTCAATTTTCAAGCCCTGAGCCGGGACCAGCTCGAACAGGCGCAGGATGAAGTCCGCGTGCTGCTCCGGAGCGTGCGCCATCTGCGCCCGGCCCAGGACGAGAACTTCGCGGTTCAATCCTCGGATTCGATGGTTTCGCTGTGGGATCAGTTGACCGGCGCCATCGCCGGCGCGGCGGTCGGAGTGGTCAGCGTGTTCATGGTGGTGGGCGGCGTGGTCATCATGAATATCATGCTCGCGGTGGTGAGCGAGCGCACGCGCGAGATCGGCGTGCGTAAATCGGTCGGCGCGCGGCGGCAGGATATTCTGAATCAGTTCCTGGTGGAATCGGCGATGCTGGCCGGAATCGGCGGATTGATGGGCGTGACCCTGGCGTGGCTGGTCGCGTTCGCGGTGCGCATGTTCACTCCGGTGCCCATGGAAATTCCCATCAATGCGGTGATCCTCGGAGTCACGTTGTCGGCCGCGGTGGGCTTGTTCTTCGGAATTTATCCCGCGCGGCGAGCCTCGCTCCTGGACCCGATTGTGGCGCTGCGGTCGGAGACCAGCTAAACATGAGGCTGCTGATTTCCGTCATCGGGCTCGCGCTCGCCACCGTGCGCGAAAATAAAGTTCGCTCTCTGCTGACCGTTCTCGGCGTCATCATCGGAACCGGGACCATTATCGCCGTGGGATCGATCCTCGCCGGCCTCGACGGCGCGGTCACCGGCGTCATCCGCAGCTTCGGAACCAACACCGCCATGGTTTTCAAGATGCGCATGGGACCCGGCTTCATGGGGCGCACCGCCGAGGAGCGCAATCGCAAACCCCTCACTTACGAAGACGCCCTGGCCATTGCCGAGCGCTGCCCGTCGGTCGAATCGGCCAGTCCGTACCTGATTCCGAATTCCCCCTACCGCGTGCGCTACAAGGGCAACGATTATTTCAATCCGCAGATCGGCGGATCGACCGAAGGCTACGTGCTGAGCGGCCAGGCCGACATGAAGGCCGGCCGCTTCTTCACCGAGACCGAGGATCGCCATCACCTGCCGGTGGTCGTGATCGGCGAAGACGTGTACAAGGCGCTGTTCGGCGAAGAAGACGCGATCGGGAAAAACATCACCGTCGCCGGCCAGCAACTGGAAGTCATCGGCGTCATGAATCGCCCGGCGACCTCGCTGCCGGGCCAGGACGACAGCCGCGTCATGATTCCGTATTTCACCATGCACAAGCTGTTTCCCGAAGCGCGCGAAAACATGCTGATCGTGGCGGCCAAGCCGGGCATGCTGCCCGAGGCGATCGACGAAATGCGCGCGGTGCTGCGCCTCCAGCGCCACGTTCCCCTCACCAAACCCGACAATTTTTTCGTCTCGACCGCGGATGAAATGGTCGAGCAGTTCCGCTCGCTGACCTCGGTGGTGACCCTGGTGATGATCGTATTGAGCTCGATCGGCCTTCTGGTCGGCGGAATCGGAGTCATGAACATCATGCTGGTGTCGGTAACCGAGCGGACCCGCGAAATCGGCGTCCGCAAGGCGATCGGCGCGCGCCGCTCCGATATTGTCATCCAGTTTTTAGCCGAAGCGGTGGTGCTGACCGGACTCGGCGGGCTGTTCGGAATGCTCGGCGGATGGCTGGTGTCGCTCGCGAGCCACTTCGCGTTTCCCAATCTTCCCACCGCGGTTCCGCTGTGGGCCGCCGGTCTGGGGATCGTCGTGTCGGTCGGAATCGGGCTGTTTTTCGGCATCTGGCCGGCGAGCAAAGCCGCGCGTCTCGACCCCGTCGATGCCTTGCGCTACGAGTAGACCAGTTTCATGGATAACGGAGACCATTGCAGGATCGCCGGCTGTTGAGACTGCCGTTCGAGACCGCTTGAAACTGGTCTATGCGAACTCCAAAAATGGTCTAGCGCGTCGCATCACACGCCGTTGCGCGACATGCGATCCGTAATGCTCAGAAATCCGTCTTCGTCGATGGCCGCGAAATCGCCGGTGCGATACCAGCCGTTCTCGATCGCGGCCGCGGTGCGCTCCGGATCGTTCCAATAGCCGAGCATGCGATTGGCGCCCTTCACCAGCAGCAGGCCTTCCTGATCGGGGCCGAGTTCCGCCATCGTTTCGGGATCTACGATTCTGGCCGCGACGCCCGGCAACGGATGGCCCGCGGTTCCGCGTTTCGTGCCCACCTGCGATTCCCGTCCGGCTTCGTAGCCGGGGCCGTTGACGGCCACTACCGGCGACATCTCGGTGCAGAGGTAACCTTCGAGCAGCTCGATCCCGAACGCATCTTCGAAGGCGCGCCGCACTGGCTCTTTCCCCAAGCCGGCCAGGGCGTATCGTAGCGACGTGAACTGCTGCGCGGTGCATTCGCGCGCGCAGCGATCGCAAAGCGCGGGTGTCGAAACCAGCAGCGTCCCTTGATATTTTTCGACCATCTCGCCGAGGATTTCCGCGCCGGCCGGACTGGCATGATAGACGGCGCTCGAACCGTTTACCAGCGGCAGCCACAGCGTTACCGTGAATCCGAAGGCGTGAAAAAACGGCAGCGCGCCGACGATGCGGTCGCTTCGATCGAGCCAAAAAACCTGAACCATCGCTTCGATGTTCGCGATCACGTTGTAATGCGACAGCAGGACGGCTTTCGGCTCGCTGCCGCCTGAAAAAAGAATCGCCGCCGGCGAATCGGGCGACGCCCGCGCAACCAGCCATCGCGAAGGAGCTAAGCGCGCAGACAGTGTATCGAAAAGGCCTTCGGCAGCGAGTATTTCTTCGACGAAGGCCATCCCCTCCAGCGCATCGAGGCCGCGATCGGTCAGGAATTTCTTCGACGTGAGAATCGTGCGGATCCCGCATTGGCCGATCGCCACGCGAATCTCGTCCGCGCCTGCGGTGAAATTCAGGTTGACAGAAATTTTCCCCCCCATGCTGATGCCCGCGTTCGCCAACGCCGCCTCGACCGGCGCCGCGAGCATCACGCCGATCCTCGCTTCCTCGCGCCGGTGTTTGCGGAGCCATCGCGACACCGCCACACCGGCCGCGAGCGCCCGGCCGTAAGTGATTTCGCGTCCGGTCGAATCGGCCATCGCCAGCTTCGGCCAATTCTTTCGCGCGCTGCGGATGAAGCGCAGCGGAAGCGTGTCCAGAGGGGTCTTGCGAAATTCCACCGCAGCGCTCGACAATGCGGCGACGGCTTGCTGCACCTGAAACGGGGTGGAATCGGGCGGCATCGGCGCGCCGAACGAAACCGTGATGCGGCGCCGGAGTTGCTTCGGCCGTTTCCAGAAAAATCGGCCGCCCGAGAAACTGAACAGGCTGCCCCACAGATTGTCGATGTGAACCGGAATAATCGGCACGTCGAGGCCTTCGAGAATCCGCTCCATTCCGCGTTTGAACGGCAGCAGATTGCCGGTGCGCGTGATGGCGCCCTCGGCGAAAATGCCCACCGCGTGGCCGTCGGTCAGCTCCTTGCGCGCCGCGCGGATTTGCGCCACCGTGTCGCGCGGTCCGCTGGTGCCCACCGGAATCGCTTTGGCGAAGCGGAAAAACCAGTGCATCGCCTTCATTTCGTAATATGGCCTCCAGATCATGAAGCGCAGCAGGCGCTGCATGGAAGCGGCCAGAAAAAATCCGTCGATGTGAGTGGTGTGGTTCGCCACCACCAGCGCGGGCCCTCGAAAGGGAATGTTTTCGCGGCCCGCGATGCGAATTTTGTACAGGCTATGCATCAACAGCCACAATGAAAATCGAACCAGAATTTCGGGAACTTCCCGCGCAGCAAGGCCGGAGGAAATCAGCGTCGCGACGCCGAAGATCAGCAGAATTTTGTCCGCGGAAACGTGCCATTTGTTGTGCAGGGCATACAGCGCTCCCACCGCGAGCGCTACGCCGAGGAAGTTGCAAAAGTTATTCGCCGCAAGGATGCGGCCCTTTTCCTGCGGCTCGCCGCGCTGCTGCAAATAGGCGCTCATCGGAACCAGGAACAGGCCGCCCGCCATGCCCATCAGCGCGAGCGCGGCTAGGAACGCGGTATAAGACGTCGCCAAGTACGCGGTGATGCCGCCGATTCCTATCCACGCCGCTCCGATCGGCGCCAATGCCAACTCGATTTTTTCGCCCGACAACCGGCCCGCGAGCATACTGCCCGCGCCGAAGCCGGTCGCGAGCGCCGCGAACATCCCGGCGATGCGAACGTCGCTCAGCTTCATCACTTCCCGGCCCACGAACAGCAGATCCAGCGGCACCAGCGCGGCGAGAAACCAGAACGATGAGATCGCGATCACGGCGAGCAACATCGGCCGGTCGCGCAGCAGGCGGCGAGCGCCGGTGAACGCAAACGATTCGCCGCCCGGCGCCGTCCCAGTCGCGGGAATTCGCAGACTGACGAGAAATCCCGCAATCGCGACCGCAATCATCGCCAGGCCCATCATCGCCAGGCCCATGACC
>DATHCE010000226.1:0-14668 GCA_035319685.1 Bryobacteraceae bacterium
AGATGCTCATCGATCAGAGCGTTGGGGCCATGCTTCATCTCGCCCGCGGGGTAGCCTTCCGCGTGGATATAAGAGATTTCTTTAAGCTTCAGCGCGCCTTCGAGTGCGATCGGGAAGTGCACGCCGCGGCCCAGATACAAAAAGTCCGACGCGCGGAACAATACCTTAGTCAGATCCTCGTAAATCGATTCGCGGCGCAAAATGTCTTCGAGTTGTCCGGGGACGTGAAGCAACTGCGCGACCAGCCTCTTCGACGTTTCCGAATCCAGCATTTCGCGCACCTGGCCCAGATACATCGCGAGCAGGAACAGCGCGGTCAACTGCCCGGTAAACGCCTTGGTCGAGGCGACGCCGATCTCGGGACCGGCATGGGTGATGATGGTGCCCGCGGCTTCGCGCGTGATCATCGATCCGACGACGTTGCAGATGGCGAGCGTCTTCGACCCTTTGAGCTTGGCTTCGCGCTGCGCGGCCAAAGTGTCCGCGGTTTCGCCGGATTGCGAGATCACCACCGTGAGCGTGTCCTTGCCCAGGATGGGATCGCGGTAGCGGAACTCGCTGCCGTAATCGACTTCGACCGGCACGCGCGCCAGGCGCTCGATCATGAATTTTCCGGCGAGCGCGGCGTGCCAGCTGGTGCCGCAGGCGACGATCCGCACGCTGCGAAATTCCTGGAACTCTTTGGCCGAGATGCTCATCTCGTCCAGGAAAATGCGGCCCGATTCCTGGCCGACGCGGCCGAGCGTAGTGTCTCGCACGGCGCGCGGCTGCTCGAACATTTCCTTGAGCATGAAATGCTTGTAGCCGCCCTTTTCCGCCATGATGGGGTCCCACAAAATGTGCGAGACCTGGCGCTTGACCGGGCGGCCGTTGAAATCGGTGAGATGGACGCCGTCTTCGGTGAGCACGGCGAGGTCGCCATCGGCCAGGAAAAACATGTCGCGGGTGTGGCTGAGGATGGCGGGGACGTCGGAGGCGACGAAATATTCGCCTTCGCCGAGGCCGACCACCACCGGCGGTCCCATTCGCGCGGCGACAATTTTCTTCGGGTCCCGGCGCGAGATGACGCTCAGCGCGAACACGCCGCGCAACTGGCGGACCGCGTCGCGAACGGCGTTTTCGAGATTGCCGTCGTAATATTTTTCGACCAGGTGAGCGATCACCTCGGTGTCGGTTTCGGTGCAGAAGCGATGGCCCGCTTGAACCAGCTCGTCTTTCAAGGCCAGATAATTCTCGACGATGCCGTTGTGCACGACGACGATATCGCCGTGGCAGTCGCGATGCGGATGCGCGTTTTCTTCCGTGGGCCGGCCGTGCGTCGCCCAGCGCGTATGGCCGATGCCGTAGAAGCCGTCCACCGGATTCAGGCGCAGGGCGTCTTCGAGGTTGCGCAGCTTGCCCGATGCGCGGCGCACGGCGAGCGCATCGCCGTCTTCAAGCACGGCGAGTCCCGCCGAATCATAGCCGCGGTACTCGAGGCGCTTCAAACCATCGAGAATGATGGGGACCGCTTTGCGAGGCCCGATATAGCCGACAATTCCGCACATAAATCAGTCTAGAAACTCGACGCGATAATCTTCGATTACCGGATTAGCCAGTACGTCCTGGGCGATCTGGTTCATTTCCGTCTCGACGGCGGCGCGCGGAGTGCCGGGCGCGATCTCGACATCGAAAAATTTCCCCTGCCGCACGTCCGCGATGGAGGTATGGCCCAATCCGTTCAATGCGGCCCGGATGGTCTGGCCTTGAGGATCGAGGACCGTGCTCTTGAACGATACAAAGACGCGAGCCTTCATACGTCTATTGTATGTGGTCCGGGGATTTATTCGAGCTGCTTATGGAATCGCTGCACGCTGAGCCATAGAATGGTCACGCCGAACACCGCGAGCGTGGCCATCTGGGGCCACAGCGATTCGAAACCGGCGCCTTGCAGGAAGACTCCGCGGACGATCTCCATGAAGTATCGCACCGGGTTGATGAACGTCAGCCATTGCGCCGCCGTCGGCATGTTACGGATCGGGAACGTAAATCCGCTCAGCATGAAGAAGGGCTGGAAGAACAGGCTGGTGGCCATCATCGCCTGGGTTTGCGTTTTCGAAACGGTGGAAATGAACAGTCCGGCGCCGAGCGTGGTCAACAGGAATAGGAGCGTGGAGCCGAACAGCAGCCAGAAATTTCCGCGGAAGGGCACATGGAATATGAGCAGAGCGGCGCCCATGACCAGCAGCATGTCCCAAATGCCCACGACGACGAAGGGCAGCGTTTTGCCGATGATCAGCTCGGTGGGACGAATCGGGGTGACCATCAATTGCTCCATCGTGCCGATCTCCTTTTCGCGCACGATGGCCATCGCGGTGAGCGAGAGCGTCACCAGCGTGATGATGTTCACGATCACGCCGGGGATGAAATAGTTGCGGCTGCGAAGATCGGGATTGAACCAGACACGGCTGCGCGCCGAGACGCTCGGGACGGGTTGTCCGACCGCCTCTCCGGCATCCTCGGTGGCGCCCACCAGCATGCCGCGCGCCTGATGCTGCGCGGCCTCGCTCGAATAGCGCGCGATGGCCTGGCTGGCATAACCGGAAACGATGGAGGCGGTGTTGGAATTGGTTCCGTCGAGCAGCACCTGGACGCTGGTAGTGCGGCCGCGCTTCACGTCGCGCGCGAATCCGGGCAGCACGCGGATGACGGCGTCCACCTGGCCGCGATCCATCATGGTCTGCATGGCGCGCTCATCATTGGGCATGCCCGCAAGGATGAAACGGCCCGAGCCTTCAAACTCGGAAAGAAGCTCGCGGCTGGCGGGCGTGTGGTCCTGATCCATCCACGCGATTTTGGCGTTGTCGACGTCGAGGCTGGCGGCGTAGCCGAAGATCATCAACTGGATCAGCGGAGGCAGAACCAGCAAGGAGCGCATGCGCGGGTCGCGCAAGGCCTGAATGAATTCTTTGCGAACGATCCGGCGCAGTCTTTGTCTCATCACGCCACCTTTTGCCGCAGTTTGCGAGTTGCGAAATAAAATACGACGACGGCGTAGCCGACGAGCAGGAGCAGATTGAACCAGAGCAGCTCGACGCCGATGCCTTTCAGAAAAACTCCGCGCGCGACCTCCATGAAATAACGCGCGGGAACGATTAAGGAAACCGCCTGGATCACGCGCGGCATGTTGGCGAGCGGATAAATGAATCCGGACAGAAGGAATGCCGGCAGAAACGAGATCAGCGTTCCCATCTGATACGCCATGAGCTGGGAGCGGAACATCGCCGAGACCATGATGCCGAGTCCCAGGCTTCCGATCAGAAAAACCGCGCTGGAGGTCATTAGTAGCACCACGCTTCCCTTCAGCGGCACGTCGAACACGAAGACGCCGACCAGCAAGGCAATGATGAGGTCGGCCGCGCCGACCACGAAATAGGCGGACAACTTTCCGAGCGCGAGCTCGCTCGGACGCGCGGGCGTCGACAACAACTGTTCCATGGTGCCGTTCTCCCATTCGCGCGCGACGGTCAGCGAACCCAGATTCGCCGCGATGATCATGACGATGACGACGATCAGTCCGGGAACGATATAGTTGGCGGAGAGCAGGTCGGGGTTGTACCAGACGCGGATGTCGGGAGTGACGCTGGCGGGAACGTGTCCCGCGGCGGTCTGAATGGGGATCTGGAGCCGCTGCGAGTACAGCGAAACCACCCCTTCCGCGTAACCTTGGGCGATCGCGGCCGTATTCGAATCGCTTCCGTCGATCAGGATTTGCACCTGGGCGGGCTGCTTCAACCCGATGTTTCTGGCGAACGTATCCGGAATCACGATGCCGAGCAGGCAGTCGCGCCGGTTGATGGCCCGTTCGATGGCGCCGTAATCGTGGACCTCGTCGACGATATGAAAATAGCGCGAGCCGCTGAAATCCCGCACCAGGTCGCGGCTTTGGGGCGAGTGATCGAGGTCGTAGACGTAGGTGGGGATGCGGTCGACGTCCAGGCTGAGCGCCCATCCGAAGATCAGCAGCATCACCAGCGGCTGCATCAGCGCGGCGAACAGGCTGCGCGCATCGCGGAGGATGTGCAGCATTTCCTTGCGCGCGATGGCGCGCGTGCGGCGGAAACTCATGCGGCTATGCCCTCCTTGTCCTGCTCTTCTTTTTCGATCAGGCTGACGAAAACGTCCTCCATGCTCGGAACAATCGAATCGAGCATCATCACGGAAATGCCCGCGTGTTCCAGGTCCCGATGGATTTGCGGAATCGCCAGGCCGGCGTCTTCGACTTTCACGTGCAGCCCGCCGCCGAACACGGCTACGTCGAGAATCCCGGGCTTGCCCTCCAGCACGGTCATGCTGCGCAACAGATCGGACGATTCGAGATTCAACAAATGACCGACGCCGAGCGAAGTTTTCAGCTCCTCCGGCGAGCCGAGCGCGATGATGCGCCCGCCGTACATCAAAGCGATGCGATGGCAATATTCCGCTTCGTCCATGTAGTGGGTGGTGACGAAAATGGTGTGGCCGGCGTCGGAGAGCTCGTAAATCAGGTGCCAGAAGTTGCGGCGCGCGATCGGATCCACGCCGCTGGTGGGCTCATCGAGAAACAGAATCGGCGGTTCATGCAGGATCGCGCAGCCGAGCGCGAGCCGCTGCTTCCATCCGCCGGAGAGCAGACGGGTCATCATCTTGCGCTTGTCCTCGAGGCCGGCCATTTTCAACACATAGTCGCGGCGGGCGGGCAGCTTGGCGTCCGCGACGCCGTAGACGCCGCCGAAAAATTCGATATTCTCCTCCACCATCAGATCGTCGTAGAGCGAAAACTTCTGCGACATATAACCGATGCTTTGCCGGATCTCTTCGGGCTGCGTCGAAACATCGTATCCTCCGACGCTGGCCTTTCCGGAGGTCGGCGCCAGCAGGCCGCAGAGGATGCGGATGGTGGTGGATTTCCCGGCTCCGTTCGGTCCCAGGAAGCCGAAAATTTCGCCGCGGGCGACGTCGATCGAAACGTCGTCGACGGCGACGAAATCGCCAAAGCGTTTCACTAGTTTTTCGACGTGAACGGCGGGACCGTTGGACTGGTTAAGCTGCACGCAGGGCCTCTTCTTTTCGCGAAAGCGCGATGAACACGTCTTCGAGCGTGGGCACGATCGGGCGGAAACCGAACGGAGTCACGTGCCCCAGCTCTTCCGGCGAGGTGATGTGAGGATCGAGAAACAGGTGCAGATCGGCGCCGGCCGGCTGCACGGTCAAAACCCCGGGCTGGGTTTCGAGAGCCGAGATGGTCCTGCGGCGATCCTGGGAACTGATCTGGTACACCGCTTCCGTGATGCCGTGCTTCAGCGCCGCGGGCGTATCGCAGCGGATCATTTTTCCGCGATAGAGAAACCCGACGCGATTGGCGCGCTCGGCTTCATCGAGATAGGCGGTGGTGACGAACACGGTAAGCCCGTCGCGCACCAACTGGTAGAGAATCGCCCAGAAATCGCGGCGCGAAACGGGATCGACGCCGTTGGTCGGCTCGTCCAGAAACAAAACGCGCGGCTTGTGCAGCAGCGTGCACATCAAGGCGAGCTTCTGTTTCATGCCTCCCGAAAGTTTTCCCGCCGCGCGTTTGCGAAACGGATCCATGCGCGTCATGCGCAGCAGGCGCGTGCTCAACTCCTGGCGCTCCCGGCCGGTGATTCCGAACAGATCCGAATAAAAGTCCATGTTTTCCTGGACCGTCAGATCGGTGTACAAGCCGAAGCGCTGCGCCATATACCCGATCTGATCTTTCATCTGATCCAGCTCTTTCGATACGTCATGACCGGCGATGATGGCTTTGCCTTCGGTGGGGTCCATCAGGCCGCACAGCAGACGCATGGTGGTGGTCTTGCCGGCTCCGTCGGGACCGACCAGGCTGAAAATCTCACCCTCCGCGATATCCAGGTTCAGATGATCGACGGCGGTCAGTTCGCCGAAACGGCGCGTGAGATTTTCGGCGTGGATCACAACGCTCATAAGATGATTTCCGCGTCCACCGGCATGTTGTCCTTCAGTTCATGGCTCGAATTGTCGACATCGATTTTGATCCGGTAGACCAGCTTCACCCGCTCTTCCTTGGTCTGGATCTGCTTGGGAGTGAACTCGGCTTCCGACGCGATGTAGCTGATCTTGCCCCAGTACGCCTTTCCGGGGTAGGAATCGGTGCTCAATTTTACTTTCTGCCCCAGCTTGATGCGGCCGAGGTCGGTTTCGTTGATGTAGGCGCGCAGCCAGGGATGCTCCAGGTCGCCGACGGTGACCACCGTCGTTCCCGCGGCGAGAACCTCGCCCGGTTCGGCCGATTTCACCAGCACCACGCCGTCGATGGGCGTGACGGCTTCGGTGTCGGCCAGCTGCGCTTCGGAAATCCCGACCTGCGCGCGAGACCGGTCGATCTCGTCCCGGCCCGCTACCAATTGTTCTTCCTTGCGCTTCAGCTCCAGGCGATTCGCCTGGGCCGTAGCGACGGCGGCTTTGGCGCGCGCGACGTCGGCGCGGGCGGCGGCGATATCTTCCTGCCGCGGACCTTCCTGGACCAGCGAAAGCTTCTCTTCGGCCTGCCGGACCAGCGCTTGGGCGCTATCGAATTTCGTGCGCGCCTGATCGTATTGCTGCGTGGAGATGTCTTCGTTCTTATACAGCGCCTGCATGCGCGCCCAATCGAGGCGCGCATATTCGAGCTGCGCCTTGGCATCGGAAACCGCGGCCTCCGCCTGTTGGATATCCTGTTTGCGGCTTCCATTCAGCAGCTCTTCGAGCTTCGCCGAGGCCTGATTCAGCTCGGCTTCGCGCGCGGCGACGTCGCTTTCAAGCGTCGCTTTCTGATAGGCGATGGCCGTTTCGAGCTGCTGATAGTTCGACTCCGCGCTGGCGACGGTGGCCTGGTCGCGGACCCGTTGGTGCCGGTAAATGACCGGATCGAGGGTCGCGATCCGTTGGCCGGCCTTCACCCACTCGCCTTCATCGACTTTGCGCTCGATCATGCGGCCGGCCATTTTGAACGAAATATCGACCTGGGTGAGTTCGAGATTGCCGGAGACGAAAATCCGATTGCCGTCGCGGGCGTGCTGCGAGCGCCAATACAACCACCCGCCCACGCCCGCGGCGATGAGGAGCAAGATTATGGGGATTCGTTTCTTCATTGGTTGACGTACTCCTGGATTTTGCCCGTGGCGGTCGCCAGATCGATGCGAGCCACATTGTAGTCATACAGCGCGTTGATTAAATTATCGCGAGCCCGGTCGAGCCGTGTCTGCGCATCGGTGACCTCGAGCGAGTTGGCTACTCCCGCCTGGTAGCGCCGTTTGGCTTGCGCCAGCTCTTTGTCGGAGAGATCCACGCCTTCGCGGGCGGAGTCGACTTCGGCTGCGGCGGAGGGAATGCTGTCGAACGCGAGGCGGACGTCGAGTTCCACCTGCTGCTCCAGGTCGCGCGTGCGGATCTGTTCCTGGCGGTATTCGGACAGGCTTTCGGCGCGCCGCGCATCGCGCCGTCCGCCGTCGAACAGCGGAACGCGGAGCGAGAAGCCGTAATCATAGGTCGGTTGCGCGCCTACGATTTCGCTGCCAATGGAGCCGTAATTGGCGGAGGCAGCGAGCGAGGGAAGACGCTCGGCTTTGACCGAACCGTAGGTGAGCCGCGCGGATTGCTCGCGGTCCTTCTGCGCTTTCAATTCCGCGCGCAGTTTGCGGGCGTCGGCCAGCGCATCCTCGAGCGAGCCGATATCTGCGGGACGATACTCGAGCCGGTCGGTGAGCTCGATCGACGCTTCGAGCCGGAGCCCCATGGCGCGCATCAGATTCAGGCCCGCCTTGCGGCGGTCGTTGGCCGCGGACACCAGATGCTGTTTGTCATTGGCGAGCTGAACATCGGCGCGGGTCACGTCGAGCCCCGTTCCGGTTCCCGCATCCTTCTGTTGCTGGGCAAGAGTCAGCAGCGCCTGCGACAGATCGACGTTGGCCTGCGCGGTGTCGAGCGCGGCCTGGGCGCGCAGCGTCGCAAGGTAGGCGCGCGCCACCGTATCGGTAACCTGGTTCTTGGTTGCATCGAAATCGGACTTGGCGGCTTCGACGTTGACCTTCGCCCCTTGATATTTGCGGATGGAGCTGAAATCGAAAACGGTCTGCGATGCCGTGGCGCGCGCGTCCAAGATGGAAAAGGGTCCGACAATCGACGGGAAGCTGATGGCGAAAGGGAGCCCGGCGAAGATCGACGGGCTGAACCCGAAGGCGCGAAGATTGGTGGTCTCGCGCTGGTCGTTTAGCGAGGATTCCAAATCCGGCAGGAACGCGGAGCGTGATTCGAGCTTGCGCAACTCGGCTTCTTTCATGGATTCCTGCGCCAGCGCGACACGCGGGCTTCCTTCCGGCGCCAGGGCGATTTCGACCGCCCGCTTCATGCTGAGCGGGAGCGCGTTCTCGACGGCCGGCACTTCGCTTTTCGCCAGAGCTTCGCTTTTCGCCAAGGCTTTGCTTTGCGCCAGGGCTTCGCTTTGCGCAAACAATATTGCGGCGAGATTCAATATAAGCAGAACGCGCATTATATTCCCCCTGTTGCGCGGAATCCCGCGGCGGAAAATGTCACGAGCCTCGCCAGCACCGCCGGCCGGTCCGACGGATCGCATCTTCCGCCGGTCAATTCTTTCAAATGGCCGGAGCGGGCCATCAGGTGAGCCATCGCTCCGCCGGTGAAATTCAGGCGCCACAGGACTTCGCTTTCGCTCAGCTCCGGCAGCGCTTTTACCAACGCGGCGGTGAATTGCTGCACGGTCACCGTCATGTGTTTCTTCATGAAATGAACCAGGAAAACGTCGGGGGTCGCCAGAACGCGACCCATCAGAGGCGCGACCGCGGAAACCTCCTGGCTGAGCAGCGGGGAAAGAAACGCGATCAGAATCTGCTCCACGGTTGGATTCGGTCCTGCGGCCGCGAGCATTTCGGCGCGTTTCTGGTTCACAGGCTCGACCCGGCGGGAGATCACGGCATCCATCAGGCTGTCTTTGGATTGAAAATGATAGTTCACCGCCGCCAGATTGACGTCGGCTTCGGTGGTGATGTCGCGCAAGGAGGTCGCGTCGAAACCCTTCTCTCCGAACAGCTTCTCGGCGGCGTCGAGGATCCGGGTCTTGGTGTCCAGCGCATGAGCAATCATACGTATGATTGAATCATACGTCTGAATCAAGCGGTCGTCAAGAGGTTTTGAAATGAAGGCCTGGACGTTACAATGAACCTGATGCCCGAATCCGCCAAATCATTTCTTGGGCGGCAAGTCGAGCGGCTCCGGCGGATTCCCAAGCGCAAGCGAATCGTATTCCCCGAAGGAGGCGACCCGCGGGTCCAACAGGCCGCGGCTCGCTTGTCCGGCGAAGGTCTCCTAAAGCCCATTCTGCTCGACGAGGAACTGCGCGAGGATTCGAAATATTCGTCGCTGTACCTGGAGCGGCGGCGCGACAAGGGGGTCTCGGAGATGGAAGCGCAACAGATGGCGCGGCGTCCGTTATATCGCGCAGCTCTCATGGTGGCGGCGGGCGATGCGGACGGCGGGGTGGGAGGCGCGGTGAATACGACGGCGGAAACGGCGCGCGCGGCGCTGCAATGCATCGGTTTGAGCGATGGACTGCGCACGGTTTCCGGCGTCTTTTTCATGTGCGTCGAGGATCGGAGCTTCGGGTGCGACGGTGTGCTGGCGTTTGCCGATTGCGCCATGGTGGTGGATCCGTCCGCATGGGAGATTGCGGAGATCGCGATGGCCACCGCGCAATCGACGCGAGCGCTTCTGGGAGCCGAACCGAGGGTCGCGCTGCTTTCTTTTTCGACCAAGGGCAGCGCGAAGCACCCGTTGGCGGAAAAGATGATCGAGGCGCTGCGCATTTTGCGCGAGCGCGCACCGGGGCTCGACGCCGACGGCGAGCTCCAGGCCGACGCGGCGCTGGTTCCCTCGATCGGCGCGGCGAAAGCCGCCGGATCGAGCGTCGCGGGCCGGGCGAACACACTGATTTTTCCGGATCTGGCGAGCGCCAACCTCGCCTACAAATTAGTCGAGCGGCTGGGAGGCGCGGCGGCATTCGGGCCGCTCCTCCAAGGGCTCGCGAAACCGTTCCACGATCTGTCGCGGGGCTGCTCGGCCGATGATATTTACGTCGCGGCGATCGTGACGGCACTCGAATCGGAGGCCACCGAAATTGCTGCCGTTTAAGCTCGTCTATCACGACGGATACGATCTGAATCTCGGTTCGCACGTGTTTCCGTCGAGGAAATACCGGCTGATCCGCGACCGGATGCTCGCGGAACATTTCGCCGAGGCGGCGGATTTCGTCCAGCCCGAGCCGGCCTCGGACGAAGATATTCTTCGGGTTCATCAGCGCGGATGGGTGAGCCGTCTGAAGCACGGCACGCTCGATTATCTGGAGTTGCTAAAGCTCGAAATTCCGTACTCGCAAGAAATGGTGGAGGCGTTCTGGCTGGCGGCGGGAGGTACGACGCTGGCGGCCCGGCTGGCGCTCGACCAGGGGATCGGGTTCAATATCGGCGGCGGATTTCATCACGCGTTTCCAGGCCATGGAGAAGGATTCTGCGCCATTCACGACGTGGCCGTGGCGATCCGCAAGCTGCAGGCGGAAAAACGGATCGAGCGCGCTATGGTGGTCGATGTGGACGTGCACGACGGCAACGGCACGGCGGGAATTTTCGCGGGCGACCAGACGGTATTCACGCTCTCCATTCATCAACTGAATAATTATCCGACCGTCAAGCCGCCGTCGACGATCGATGTCGAGCTGGAGGATGGAGCCGGCGACGGAGAGTATCTCGATCGTCTGGAAGCGGCGTGCCGCAAGGGGATGAGCGGGTTTCATCCGGAGCTGGTGATGTATGTCGCGGGCGCGGATCCATATTGCGAAGATCAACTCGGAGGATTATCGCTCTCGATCGAGGGTCTCAAGACGCGCGACCGGCTGGTGTTCGGGCTCGCCAGGGAGCACGGGGCTGCGGTCGCGGTAACGCTCGCCGGAGGATACGCGGTGAAGGTGGAGGATACGGTGACGATCCACACCAACACCGCGAAGGCGGCGGCGGAGTCCCTCGTGCGAAACTGAGAGAGGAATCCGTGGCTGTCAACACTTTCTTCGAAGACAAGGTGGAACGAATCAGTGATGTCGCGGTCCGAATTGCGACAGCGCTGGAGAACGCGGGAGTGCCGTATCGCGTGATCGGAGGCTTCGCCATATTTAGCTACGTGGATCAAATTGATCCGCTGAAAGCCCGCCTCACGCGCGATATCGACATGATGGTGGATCGCCGGGACCTGGAGCGGATCGCAAGAACCGTAGAGTCTTGTGGGTTTGTATATCGACACGTTGCCGGAGCGGACATGCTTCTCGATGCGCACGAGCCGAAGGCAAGGAACGCCGTTCATTTGGTTTTTGCACGCGAAAAAGTTCGCCCGGAGTATGTTGAGCCTATGCCCGATTTCTCGGCACCGGCTCGGACAGGGCACGGTATTTTGCTCGCCTCCGTGGCCGATCTTGTGCGCATGAAACTCACCAGCTTCCGCATGAAGGACCGCGTACACATTCAGGACATGGACTCGGTGGGTCTGATCACCCCCGAGATCGAGGCCTCGCTTTCGGACACTCTGCGGGGGCGATTGGCCGAAGTTCGCGCTTCCGAGTAGCTAAACCAGTTTCGTAGACAAGCATACGGCGTCGAGACCAAGCCATCTGCTGAAAGCACCGTTACGAGCCGTGCGAAACCGGTCTATGCAAAAACGAGCAATGCTTCAGACCTTCGCCGGGACCAGCACCGGGGCGCTCGCGAGCAGCTTGTCTTCGAATTCGTAATCCGGCTTGGGGAATTCGTTGTGGCGAAGATGCCAGCGGTAAGTTTCCTTGAGTCCCGCATTAAAGTCGACGGGCTTGAACTTCAATACCCGCTGCGCTTTCGCGGTGACCAGGGTAATCGGCGGCATGTCGAAGTAGAAGCCGAAATACAGCTTGGGACCCATGGGATGGCCGCCCGCCCGCAAGATATATTCGCGGGGAATACGCACAAATTTCACCGGTTTATGGCACGCCTTCGCGAAGGCCTCTACGGTTTCGCTTTGCGATAGCGGACGGGGGTTGGCGATGTTGAATGCATGACCCACGGCGTTCGGTTCCTCGACCGCCTTGAGACACGCCTTGACCAGATCCTTCACATACACAAACTGCATCAGCCGGCGGCCGTCGCCGGGAAGGATGATCGGCCGTCCGCCGCGCAAACGATCCCAAAAGTAGGCCTCGCGGTAGAAAGGATTCCCGGGGCCGTAGATATACGGCGGGCGCATGGTGACCGCCGGCAGACCGATGCGCTGGTGCAATCGGAACAGGGCGCGCTCACTCATGGCTTTGTTGCGCGTGTAGAGTTCGGGAGCATCATCGGGAGCGAGCGCATCGCCTTCGTGATGATTCAAACCATCGCCGTAGGCCGCGACGCTCGACATGAAGATGTAGCGATGCAAATGGTCGCCCGCCGCGGCGCGCACCGTGGATTCGACGTGGCTCGCGGTGGTGCCGCGCTCCCAGTCGTATACGTTGTCGAAAATAATGTCGAAATTCTTGCCGGCCAGCGCCGATTTCATGGACGCGAAGTCATTGCGGTCGGCGACGATGTTCTTCACACGCCGGCCGAGGTCGTGTTTCGGGCGGCGATGCAAAACGGATACGGAATGACCGGTTTTGAGGAGTTCGGCAACCAACATTCTGCCGATGAACCGCGTTCCTCCGATGACCAGGCAATTCATGCGCAATTGTCGGAAATGTTAGATCAATTCGGCCAGTATTTTAATCGTAATATTCCAGGCCCAGATGCGTAATCAGGTCCTCGCCGCGCATCCACCGGAGCGTGTTCTTCAGCTTCATGAGCTGGATGAAGATATCGTGCTCCGGATAGAGCCCGGGTGCAGTCATGGGAGCCTTGAAATAAAACGAGAGCCATTCCTGAATCCCGCGCATTCCGGAGCGTTGCGCCAGGTCGAGGAATAACACGAGGTCCAGGACCAGCGGGGCGGCCAGAATCGAGTCGCGGCACAGAAAATCGATCTTGATCTGCATCGGATAGCCGAGCCATCCGAAAATATCGATATTATCCCAGCCCTCCTTTGCGTCGCCGCGCGGCGGATAATAATTAATACGCACGGCATGATAAAAATCTTTGTATAATTCCGGATAAAGCTGGGGCTGAAGGATCTGATTGAGGACGCTGAGTTTGGTTTCTTCCTTGGTCTTGAACGAGCCCGGGTCCTCCAGCACCTCGCCGTCGCGATTGCCCAGGATGTTGGTGGAAAACCAGCCGCTCAGTCCGAGCATCCGCATCTTTAGACCCGGAGCGAGCAGCGTTTTCATGAACGTCTGACCAGTTTTGAAATCCTTCCCGCAAATCGGCAGGCTGCGTTCCCGCGCCAGTTCGAGCAGCGCCGGAGTGTCCGTAGTCAGATTCGGGGCGCCATTGGCGAACGGAACGCCGGATTTCAGCGCCGCGTAGGCGTACATTTGGCTCGGCGAGATTTCCGGATCGTTCTTCATCAGCCCGCACTCGAAATCGCTCAGCGTCTGGTGGACCGCCGCGGGGCGATGGAAAACCTCCGTCGACGCGCACCAGATCATCACCAGGCGTGAACAATCGTGGGTCTTGCGGAATTGCTCGATGTCGTCCATCAGCATTTCCGCCTTTTCCATCTTGGTCGCGCCCTGCTTGATGTTCGGGCCGTCAATGCGGCGCACGTAGTCGCGATCGAATACCGCTTTCATCGGCCGGATCGCCGAAAGCGGCTCCTTCAGTTGATCGAGCAGCGTGCGTTCGAGCACCTTGGCGTGGGCCGCGGCTTCGTACGCCGTATCCTCATAAATATCCCAACCGCCGAACACCAGGTCGTTCAGGCTGCTCAGCGGAACGAAATCGTTGATTTTGGGCGTGCGATTATCCGTGCGTTTCCCGAGGCGGATGGTCCCGAGTTGAGTGAGAGACCCGATCGGCGCCGCCATTCCGCGCTTGATCGCCTCCACGCCGGCGATGAACGTCGTGGAAACTGCGCCGATGCCCGGAATCAGTACGCCGAGTTTGCCGTCCGCAGGCGCAATCTGGACGTTGTCTTGTGCGGGCAAAGCCTTTCAACTCCTTCGGTTTGGTCTCCCGATGCGCAAAGCGCGTAAGTATGAGGGACTCGGGACTTACTTAAGATATACTAGCATTTTATGCTTAAAAACGCGACTGCCGGAAGCGCGCAGGCGGTCATCTCCGCGATTCTGGTGGACGATGAAAAGCTCGCCTCCGATGAACTCGCGTACCTGTTGAAGGATTTCGAAGATGTGGAGATCGTGGCGGCGGCGACCAACGGATTGGAAGCCGTAACCTTGATCGAGACGCTCGAGCCGGACCTGGTTTTTCTCGACGTGCAGATGCCTGGCCTGGACGGAATGGGCGTGATCCGCAAGCTGAAAGAGAAGAATATTCCGCTGCCCTATTTCGTGATGGCGACCGCGTATGATCAATACGCCGTGGAAGCGTTCCGGTGGGAGGCGCTCGACTATTTGCTGAAGCCGGTGGAGCGGGACCGGCTGGCGCTGGCGATCGACCGGGCGCGGAAGGGAATCGCGGAGCGGGCCAAGGCGGCGCTCCCGGATCTTCCT
>DATHCE010000227.1:0-7218 GCA_035319685.1 Bryobacteraceae bacterium
CGGACGGAGCATCGACCGACTGTGTAACGGTGGTCCGGCCGGCGCACACGCATGCCGATATCGCCGCGACGTTGCTGTTTCCGGTCACGGATCGCCCCTATCGCGACTTGTATGAGATCACCACCGGTTGGAACGACGCGCGCCGGAACGAAGTGATCGACGTCGCGCTGCGCTCGCGCACACGCCGCGACGAGTTGCTGCGCGGATTCCGCGGCGGCCTGTACGCGTTCGACATCCTGATGGACATCGGAGCTTACCGCGATCTGCACCGGCACCGGCGGTGCAACCAGTTCCGCCAGGCGTACCGTGGCAAGCTCGGCTACGACACGCCGGATGCCATCGTCGAGACCGGATTGAAGGATATGTACGATTCGCTGATGCGGGATACGTTTTCCGCGATGTCGAGACTCCCCGGCCGCGGCGCGGATTATCTGCTGCCGTTCGCAGGGCGGTCGCGCTTTCTGTTCAAAATGGATTTTGCGGAAGCCGAGTACATCGCGCGGCTGCGCAGCAGCGTGAAAGGGCACTTCAGCTATCGCAGGATCGCATGGGAGATCAAGCGCAAGATGGAGCAACTCGAGCCGGAACTGGGGCGGTTGATGGAAGCGACTCCGCCGTGGGTGGAAGATCCATTGAAGAGATGATCCGGAGCTTGATCCGCCGTCGCTTTATGTGAAAGTCGGGAAACCGCAGCCTCACGGCTGGCGGCTCGCCCTTGGCCCACGCGAAATCAGCGATATAGGAGCCCCCACGCGTAGGGTGAAAACCGCGATTTTTACCCCCGGCATGACTGCCGGGGCTTGCCGATCTTGTTGAACGGGAAGCGCGTCCACAAGCCCCGGCAGTCAATGCCGGGGTTGAAAGGCCGGGATTTCACACAAACTCGTCAGCCTGGGGTTTGCTTTCGCGAGTTTTCATACGGACTGTTGTGGGGTGGTGACAGATCCGGTTGGCTTTCCTAAATCGAGCGAGTCCCACGCGGTCTTCACGATCACCGATAAATCGGAGAGTTGCGGCGTCCAACCCAGCACGCGGTTCGCGAGGGTTGCATCCGCGACCAGCGCCGGAGGGTCGCCGGGACGCCGCGGGGCATGGCGCACCGGAAAATCGCGGCGGCTGTGTTTGCGAACTTCCTCGACCACTTCCCGCACCGACGAACCCGTTCCGGTGCCGAGATTGAATGCTCCGCTCTGCGCTCCGGCGCCCAGACGCTCGAGGGCCAGAAGGTGGGCGCGCGCCAGATCGGAGACGTGAATGTAGTCGCGGATGGCGGTTCCGTCGGGAGTCGGATAATCGGTCCCATAAATATCGATGGCCGGGCGGATTCCCAAAGCCGCCTGAATCACCAGCGGAATCAGATGCGTTTCCGGGTTGTGCTCCTCGCACAGACCGGCTTCGGGCTCGGCGCCGGCTGCATTGAAATAGCGCAGCGCGATCCATTTCAAGCCGTAGGCTTCGCCGTACCAGCGGAGGACGCGTTCGACGAACAGCTTGGATTCCCCGTACGGATTGACCGGAGCCTGCGGGTGATCCTCGGCGATGGGGACGCGCTTGGGAACTCCGTAAGTGGCGCAGGTGGAGGAGAACACGATGGTCCTGACGCCGGCATCGAGCATGGCATTGAGGAGGGTCAGGGTGGCCACGGAATTATTGGTGAAGTATTTGCGCGGATTCTCGACCGATTCGCCGACCAAGGCATAGGCCGCAAAATGAATCACCGCGTCAATCGAGTTCCGCGTCAGCGTGTTGCGGACCAGCTCGGCGTCGGCCATGTCTCCTTCGACCAACGGTCCCCATTTGACGTTGTGACGGTGGCCTATGCTCAGATTGTCGAGAACCACCGGGCGATGGCCCGCGAGCGCCACGGCCCAGGCCGTATGGCTGCCGATGTATCCGGCGCCGCCGGTCAGCAGAATATTCATGAATTTCGAGCTTACCATTCGCTCCGCATCGGATTTGAGATGGGAACGTCCGGGCTCCTGGCCCGGTGGGCGCGTGATTCTAAACCGAAGCCTGGGATTGCTGCGGATGAATGCGCAAACCGCTCCATTCCTCGCAGATCAGAATCGAGTTGGCGGGATTATTGGCCGCATACTTCAGGCTCACATGGCCGATCAGCCGCTCCGGTTCGGCCGGCAGGCGATCGCGAAGCGCCGAGATGTCCTGCGACGCCGCGTATTGGACGCCGCGCACCGAATAGGTGTAATACAGAGTGTTTTCGCTCGATTCGGTGATCAAGGCATCGCCGAGACGGCCCTCGCGATGGACCAGCAGACGGCGCTTGCGCTCGCGCTTTTCGGGAGTGCCGCGAACGCGCAGCGCAATGACGATTGCGAGAGCGATGAGCGCGGCCGATAAGACGCATAACGCGGTGAGTTGAGCGCCGGCGGACATCGAAACGCCTAGACCATTTCCGGATTTTTCATCAACCAGTTTCGCACGGCTGGTAACGGCGTTTTCAACCGATTGCGTTTTATGGGAAGCCTCACGCCATTGCCGAAACTGGTTTAGCGGGCCGCCCGAGCCACCTGAAAGACTTTGGCGTAATCGTTCAGGAATTGCTCCAGACCTTTTTCGGTGAGCGGGTGGGTAAAGAGCCCGTCGATGACCTTATAGGGCAGCGTGCCGATGTGCGCGCCGGCCTTGGCGGCCTCAATCACGTGCGTGGTGTTGCGCAGCGAGGCGGCCAGCACCTGAGTGTTGAATCCGAAATTGCGATAAATCAGTACAATGTCGCGAATCAGTTCCATGCCATTCGCGCCGATATCGTCGAGCCGTCCGACGAAGGGGCTGACGAAGTAAGCGCCCGCTTTCGCGGCGAGCAGCGCCTGTCCAGCCGAGAAGCACAGCGTAACGTTCACGCGGATCCCTTCCTGGCTGAAGATGGAGCAGGCGCGAATACCGTCCCGCGTCATCGGGACTTTCACCACCACGTTCTTATGGATACGCGCCAGTCTGCGTCCCTGAATCAGCATTTCATCGGCGTCGGTGGCAATCACCTCCGCACTGACGTCGCCGTCGATGATCGCGCAAATATTGCGGATCTGTTCTTCAAGCGGCACGCCCTCCCTGGCGATGAGCGACGGATTCGTGGTCACGCCGTCGATGATGCCCCAGCGCGATCCCGCCCTCAGCTCGTCGAGGTTGGCGGTATCGAGAAAAAATTTCATTGGTTTCGCTCCCCAGCGGCAAAACGAAAATTATAACACTGGTCCGAATCGCTTATGTCCGAATCCCTTATAATAGAAAGACGCCGCTTCCGGCTACGGCCGGTGGCGCTTCTCGAGCAGTCGCAGCATCCAAGCAGCACTGACAATTCTTGCGCACATGCGCTGATGACGGAGATGGGCAAATGTTGACAAGCTGGTTGCCGCCCGCATTTTTCCTGGCGAGCGGAGCGCCATCGACGCTCGCGAAGATTCAGGACGCGCTGTTCAACAATCCCTTCGCCGGCATTCATCGCATGGAGCCGTTCGACTGGGTGATCCTGGGTCCTTACTTCGCGGTCCTGATCGTTCTTTCCTGCTACGGGCTGCATCGCTATGAAATGATCCGGGGATATTGGAAACACCGGAAGCGGCTGCCCGATCAGCCCCCTCAGATGTTCGCGGAACTTCCTCGCGTCACGGTTCAGCTTCCCATTTACAACGAACGCTATGTGGTGGAGCGGCTGCTCGAAGAGACCAGCAAGATGGATTATCCGCATCACCTGCTGCAGGTGCAGGTGCTGGACGATTCCACCGACGACACGCACCCGTTTACCGAGCGTCTGGTGAACGAATATCGAGCTTCCGGGTTTCCGATCGAATACATTCACCGGTCCAATCGTCAGGGGTACAAGGCGGGCGCGCTCGAAAATGGTTTGAAAACCGCCACGGGCGAGATCGTCGCGATTTTTGATGCCGATTTCCTTCCGCCGGCCGATTTTCTTCAGCGTACGGTGCACTATTTCGCCGATCCGAAAATCGGAATGGTGCAGACGCGCTGGGCGTACCTGAATCGCCACTACAACGTGCTGACCGAAGTGCAGGCGATGCTGCTCGACGGACATTTCGTGCTGGAGCACGTGGCGCGAAGCGGAGGCGGACTGTTTTTCAACTTCAACGGCACGGCCGGAGTTTTGCGGCGCTCGATGATCGAAGACGCCGGAGGATGGCAGCATGACACGCTGACCGAAGATTCCGACCTGAGCTATCGCGCGCAGTTGAAGGGCTGGAAATTCGTTTACTGCCCGTCGATCGAGTGCCCGTCGGAGCTGCCGGTTGAGACTTACGGTTTTCAAGTGCAGCAATCGCGATGGGCGAAAGGGCTGACGCAGGTGGCCATCAAGCTGTTGCGCACCATTCTGCGGTCCGATCTGCCATGGCGGGTGAAACTGGAGGCGTTTTTCCACCTGACGCCGAATATTTCCTATCCGCTGATGATCCTGGTCAGCGCGTTGATGCTGCCGGCGATGATCGTGCGGTTTTACATGGGCTGGTTCCAGATGCTGGTGATCGATCTGCCGCTGATCGCGGCGTCGTTCTGGTCGATCTCGGCGTTCTACGTCATCGCGCACCGGGCGCTGTTCCCCAAGACCTGGAAGCGCGCGTTTCTGTTCCTTCCGGCTTTGATGGCGGCGGGCGTGGCGTTGACCATCATCAACTCGCGCGCGGTGATCGAGGCGCTGATCGGTTATCAGACGGGATTTGCGCGAACTCCCAAGTACGCGATCGGCGGCGAGCAGAAGCCCGCCTTCGGCGGAGCAGAACGGGCGCGGATCGAAAATGTTCAATATCGCCGGCGCAGCGGCTGGCTGCCGTATGCGGAGCTGGCGGTGGGCAGCTATTTTCTGGCGACGATCCTGTACGCGATTGAATCGTTCAACTATCTGGCGATTCCGTTCCTGCTGTTGTTCGTCGGCGGATATTTTTGGGCCGGCTGCACCACGTTGTGGGAAGAATATCAGGGCAAGCTGCAATGGCAGCGCCGGCGCGAACTGGCCGAGGTCGCCGAACAGGTGGAAGCGTAATCGCGGGGAGCGGGTAACGCGAATCCCGTAAAATGTCAGCAGTGCCTTCCGACTGGCGCCGCTACGTTCGTTTGCAGGATCTGGTCTGGCTGCTGCTGTTCGCGGCGCTGGCGATTTTCAGTCCGCGAGAATCGCCGCTGGTGATTCCGCTGCTCATCGCCATCGGCGCGGTCCAGGTATTTGAGCCGCGCATCGGTTTTCGCAGGGCGATCGTCATCAACCTGCTGCTGTGCTATCCGCTGATCTACTTCAGCCAGCCTTTTCCGCTCGGGATTACCAGCAGTTTCTGGTTGATGCTGCTGTTGCCGGTGATCTCGGCCGCCACCAATTCCGGCCTGCTGGGCAGCACGGTGGTCGTGGTGATCGCGTGCCTGGAAGATCTCTCGTTCCTGCTGTTCCTGTGGTGGGAAAACCATTACGTTTACGGCTACGAGCATTTCATAATCGAACCGGATCAGCGGCTGGAACTGGCCTTGCGCATTCTGTCGCTGCTGCTGGTCAGCTACTTGACCTATCAGCTCGCCAAGGGCAAGCGCGAAGAGGCGACCAAGTATCAGAAAGCGGCGGAGCAGCTCGCTTCCGCGAACCAGCACCTGAAGGAAGCCGAAGCGAAGGCGCGCCGGAGCGAGCGCCTGGCCGCGCTGGGGCAACTGACGGCGGGCCTGGCGCACGAGCTGCGCAATCCGATGGGCACCATGAAGACATCGGCGGAGATGCTGGTGCGCAGCGTCGGGAGGGAAAACGAAATCGCGCGCGAGATGGCCGCGTACGTAAAAGAGGAGGTCGATCGCACCAACTCGCTGATCACGCGATTTCTCGATTTCGCGCGGCCGCAGCATTTGAAGCTCGAAACCGGGGACCTGGACGCGCTGCTCGATCGCGTGATCGACCGCTTTGAGCGGGAAAAATCCGGCCAGTCCGCAACCCAGGTTGCGAGCATTTCGGTGTACAAGAATTATTCTCCCGACATTCCGCCGGTCGAGTTCGACGCCGAGCTGTTGGAGCGCGTCATCCTGAATTTGATCATGAACGCGGCGCAAGCGAGCGCTCCCGGCGGCGCGGTCACGGTGAAAACGCGCCTCGTCGAAGACGCGGTGGAGATCGCGGTGATCGATCGCGGCTCGGGCATCGATCCGAAGAATCTCGAGAGCATTTTCAACCCGTTTTTCACGACCAAACCGGGCGGCATCGGACTGGGTCTGGCGATCTGCTCGAAGATCGTGGACGAGCACGGCGGGCAGATTACGGTCGAAAGCACGCCCGGCGAAGGCAGCGTATTTCACGTGGTGCTGCCCGTTCGCCGAAAATAGGAATCTATGCCACGGCAAGCGATTCTGGTGATCGAGGATGAGGAAAAACTGCGGCGCGTGATCGGCCTGGGCTTATCCTCGGCCGGATATGACGTGAAGGCGGCCGGGTCGGCGGAAGAGGGCATCAAGTTCGCCGGCGACGTCGACCTGGTGCTCACCGATCTGAAGCTGCCGGGGATGGACGGCCTCGCGCTGCTGGGGAAATTGAACCAGCAGAACTCGCACGCCCCGGTGATTGTGATGTCCGCGTTCGGCACGGTGGAAAATGCGGTCGAGGCGATGAAGCGGGGTGCGGTGGATTTCCTGCCGAAGCCGTTTTCGCTCGATCATCTGGCGGTGGTGGTGGAAAAGGCGCTGGAGGTTCGCAAGCTGCGCGATGAGAATCGCGAATTGCGGGAAGCGCTGGGGCAAAAATATCAGTTCGGAAATATTATCGGCCACAGTCCGGCGATGCAGGAAATTTTCGCCACCGTAATGCGCGTCGCCGGAACCCGCGCGACGGTGCTGTTGTGCGGCGAAAGCGGCGTCGGAAAGGACATGATCGCGCGCGCGATTCATCAGTATTCCCCGCGCCGCGATAAGCCGTTCATCAAGATCAACTGCACCGCGATCCCCGAAAACCTCATGGAGAGCGAGCTGTTCGGCTACGAAAAAGGGGCGTTCACCGGCGCGAATATTTCCAAGCCGGGAAAATTCGAGACCGCCGACACCGGCACCGTTTTTCTGGACGAAATCGGCGACGTTCCTCCGGCCATCCAGGTGAAGCTTTTAAGAGTGCTGCAGGATCGCGAATTCGAGCGCCTGGGAAGCAATAAGGTGATGCACACCGACGTTCGCGTGGTCGCGGCGACCAACGTCGACCTGCGCGCTGCGCTCGAGCAGGGAACCTTTCGCGAG
>DATHCE010000228.1:0-2668 GCA_035319685.1 Bryobacteraceae bacterium
CCGGCTCGAACAGGAATTTCGCTACGATCAGTTCTGGCAGGCGAATCCTCACGGTATCGCGACGGACAACTTTGGCGGCAGCAAGGGGCTGGAGTTAATTCCATTCGAAAATATCGAAGTCATCCTGGGCGTGCCGGCCTGGATCGCGCATAACGGCCATATCAAGCATTCGACCAAGAAAAAGAAGGCGACGACCGACGGTTGGGCGGACGAGACGTTTCTGATCAAATACCGATTGCTGTCAGCCAACGAGGAATCGGGCAACTATATCGTCACCGCGTTCATGGGCTTCAGCGTCCCGACCGGCGAGGGCGGAAACAGCAACGGACATGCGCTGTTCACGCCGACGATCGCGGCCGGGAAAGGATGGGGTCCCTTCGACGTTCAATCGACGCTGGGAATTTCTTTTCCAAACGGCGGCGAAGACCGGTTGGGATGGCCGCTGGCGTGGAATACTGCGTTTCAATATCACATCTGGCGGTATTTCTGGCCGGAATTCGAGACCAATTACACGTGGTTCGCCAAGGGCGAGCGGACGGGCCAGAGCCAGTTGTATCTTACGCCGGGTCTGATACTGGGACGCTTTCCGATTCACGATCGCGTCGGCGCGACAATCGGGGCGGGTTTTCAGGTCAGCGTAACGCGCCATCCGGCCTACAACAATGCGGTGGTGCTCTCAGGACGTATCCCGTTCTAGGCTCCGCGGCATATTTGAAAGGTCCGTGGGGTAGAGCTGGCGCTCTGCGGCCCGCCCCTTGGGCGATAAATCCCCGCGCGGGTATAGGCGATATATTCAAATCACTTGACTACGTCGGGCGCGGCGTGAATGAATAGAGTAAGCATGGGCCACCGGATAGTATCGCTGCCTTCAATACGAAGCTTGATACGCGTTGCCGGCTGCCTGGTCGGTATCGTGATGTTACTGGCCTTTCCGGTCCCGCTCAGCCATCAGTTCTCCCCTCATTATCGTTCCCCGCAGGTGCGGCGAGCGATCGAGCGGCATACCTTCGTGGCGCAGCCCGAGGGCACGGCCGCCGGTCGTATCAGTCGCGCCAAAATAAGGCCAGTTATCGCGGCGCCCGCGCTTGAGGTCCAGGTGCTTCGGCCGCAGGCGGTTGAGGTCTATTTCGTTTCGTGGGAATCGCAGCCGCGGCTTTTGATTCGCCGCAAAGCTGGCCCGTCCAGAACAGGCGATACAGATCCGTTTTCACTAAATCTCGCGTAGACGTTTTGCGCGTCGGGCGGCGATGGTAATGTGCCGCGCCCCCGATATCGGCGACACCCGTATCGCTCTTGCGGGCGATGCTTTCGTTGGGAGGTTTAGATCATGTTCACGTATGCACGAATTACCGGAGTCCGCCGGGCGCGGATCCGTTTGGTATCGGTTGGCGCCGCCGTCGTGGCGCTGTTGTTTGTCGGATGCGCTCTGGCTAGCGAGTCTGCCAGCGACCAAAAGGCGGATGCTATCCAGCGGCTCGAAGCCGCCGAGCATAAGGATTTGCAGGAGTCGACGAATCCCAAGGTCAGCCCGCAGCGGCAGGCCGATTTCGCGATTCAGGCGAAGAAGGCCGACCTCGCGATCAGGGAGCTTCAACACGGATACCGCGTGCCGGAATCGGAAATCGCCGAGGCGACCGAGATTCCACCGGAGTCGGTGCGAGCAGTGAAAGGCCGTCTGCTCGAGCAGCTTAAGAAAGTCAGAGAGATAGAGAGCCGCGATGAACTGACGATTTACGTAGACGATCCTGTCGGGCTCGATGAATTGCGCGAGGAAGAAGCGCGGACCTCGGCCGTAATCGAAATGCTGGAGGTCGGCGAGTTCGTTCCCTGGGCGGATATCCAGCAGGCGCTGAACGAGAAGTAAGGAGTGAAGCTCGCCGTCGTCGATTGAATCGATAGCGGCGAGCCCATGCTCGTTTTGCGCGTCGAAAGAAACGCGTCGCCAATCTGTTTCTTTTGATAGTCGAGATCGCCAGAGAATGGCGCGCGCGCTTCGCAAGAAGCGCCCGCTGCAGGCAGGGGCGCAAAACTTGTGCCCGCACCTGCTCGAGTTGAACTCCCGTAATAGTCGAGGTTCTTCGCGATGCCTAATTTCGCACTGCGTAACGCATACACGGTAATCGTCGGTGCCCTGGCGATCATGATTCTTGGGCTGACGGCGTTCACCAAGATGCCCGTCGACGTGTTCCCCGACATCAATATTCCGGCGGTGGTAATTGCAACCTTCTACCAGGGGATGCCGCCGCTAGACATGGAAGACAACATTACCTTTCGCTACGAGCGTTTCTTCACCTTGGGCAGCAATATCGAACATATTGAATCGCGTTCGCTGGCCGGCGTCAGCATAATCAAGGTGTTCTTTCAGCCGGGCACGGACGCGGCGACGGCGGCGGCTCAGATGGGCACGCTGGCGATGGCCGATCTGGGAATCATGCCCCCCGGAACGCTGCCGCCTCTGGTTCTGCAATACGACGCCTCGTCGCTGCCAGTCGTTCTGGTGACGCTTGAGGGCAAGGGTTACAGCGAAACCCAGCTCGAAGACCAGGCGCGATACAACGTGCGCAATCAGCTTGCCACCGTGGCGGGAGCCTCGGTGCCGATTCCATTTGGCGGCAAGTTTCGCCAAGTCATGGCCTACGTAGATCACGAGGCTTTGCAAGCTCGTGGT
>DATHCE010000229.1:0-6143 GCA_035319685.1 Bryobacteraceae bacterium
TGACCGCAGCGGGATTCTTCTCGGGTGGAGGCTCTGGCTTTGCGGCCTGCCCTGTCGCTTGCTGGATTGTCTCCCAAGCCAAGACGCTGAAGTCCTTGGTTCCGCGCCCTCGATTGCTTGACCGGTTCGACATCACCACCAGCGTGCGGCAAGTACGGTTCCAGAGTCAAGGGGCGCTAGAATCAAATTGAGCCACTACCGCCTGGTTCCCTATGAAAATCGGGATCGAGGGTTGTGCCGACCAAGAACAGGATGTTACAAAGATGTTGTTGCGTAAGAATATTGTTTGGAAGTGTTTGATAATAATGGCTTTAAAAAGTGCAAAGATCCTGCTTCCCAATTGGGGTTTTATGATATGCTGGACCACGTCGCGTTCGCAAACTAGCGGGCATCCTAGGACCCGCCGGACTTAACGCGCTGAACGATTCCCTTCAGAATCGCAGGTGATGGTGTAGGATTTCCACATCCTGTGGAAATCGTGTGGGAATTGTGTTCGTCGGTGAGGAGGATCGAGGGACAAATGCAAGGGGAAGCGGAGAAAGTGGCTACAGCAACTGTAATTGAATGGGAATCAAATCCGTGGGATAGGATTAAGGCGCGGCTCAAACCCAGTCTTAGTTCGCACGCTTATCAGAACTGGATCGCAAAAACCGCTTTCGAAAACCTGGAGCATGGCGTTCTGCGTGTCAGTGTGCCTGACCAGGTGACCAAGGAATCGCTTGATCAGGACTACGCACAGGAGATCCGGGCCGCGATCCAGGAGTTGAATCTCGACATCGAAAACATCGCGTATATTCCGCGTTCGGCGTTCCTGCCGGCTGCGAGAGAACCTGTATCTGCGGAGCCGATTTTTGCGTCGCCGGCCGGCCAGCTCAATCCAAAATTCGGGTTCGATAATTTTGTGGTCGGACCGTGCAATCAGTTTGCGCACGCCGCGGCGCGCGCGGTCGCCAACAGCCCGTCACGCAGTTATAATCCATTGTTCCTTTATGGCGGCGTGGGAGTGGGAAAAACCCACCTGATGCATGCCATCGGGCGCGCACTGCTCGAGCGCTATCCCGGCATGCGGATCGTGTACACATCGAGTGAACGATTCATGAACGAGATGATCAGCTCGATCCGCGCCGACCGCATGCCCGCGTTTCATCGGCACTACCGCTCGGCCGACGTTCTGCTGATCGATGACATTCACGTTCTGGCGGGACGCGAAGGAACGCAGGAAGAATTTTTCCACACTTTCAACGAGCTCTACGATCATCAGAAACAGATCGTGGTCTCGAGCGATTCCGCGCCGAAAAGCACGCCCGGCCTGGTCGAACGTCTGCGATCGCGCTTCGAATGGGGGCTGATGGTGGACATTCAGGCGCCGGATCTGGAAACCAAGATGGCGATTCTCGACAAGAAAGCGGAGAGCGAGGGAATTGTGCTGCCCGCAGACGTGCGCAATTATATCGCGACGAAAACCAAGTCGAATGTTCGCGAACTGGAGGGCGCGCTGGTGAAGCTGGTGGCGTATTCTTCGGTTACCGGGTCGCCCATCACTCTTGCGATGGCCCAGCAAATCCTGAAGTACTTGATCCCGAATCAGGAACGGCGGATTAATATGGATTCGGTGCTGCGCGCCGTCGCGGAAAAATTCCAACTCCAGCCTTTGCAACTCAAACAGAAGACGAACGCGAAGCTCATCGTTTATCCGCGGCAGATCGCGATGTACCTGATAAAGGAGCTGACCCAATCATCGCTGCCGGAGATCGGACGCGCTTTTGGCGGCAAGCATCACACCACGGTTCTGCATTCCGTCCAGAAAATCGATAAGCTGCGCCAGAAGGATGCCGATTTAAATAGGCTCATCCACAGCGTAATCGATTCTATCCATTAGAGTTACAACATTTTTCCACTATTCGATAGATGCATATCCTGTGAACCGGTGTGGAAGAGTGCTAGAAGCGGGAAAAAATGCTCAAGGAAGCACCTGGATCCGCACAACTTCTGATGACATTAACCCCTCAGTCTTGCTATAATTTAGCAAGAAATCAACTTTTCAACAGTCCCTATAAATCTTCTTCTCTTATTTGTATTCAGGAAGAGAGAAGAATCGTATTAAGGAACCGTCCATGGAATTCACCGTCAGCAGGGCAGATCTGGTTCGGGAACTGAATCTCTCCCAAGGCGTAGTCGAGAAGAAAACCACCATTCCGATTTTGTCGAACGTGCTGGTGGAGGCGGATGGCGACCGCATTCATCTGACGGCGACCGATCTCGAATTGGGGATCCGTTGCTCATGTCCGGCGCGCGTGAAGAAATCCGGGGGTGGGACCATCCCGGCGCGGCGCCTGCTCGATTACGTGCGGCTGTTGCCCGATGCGGATGTGCAGGTGAAGATTCAGGAGAACCATTGGGCGAGCTTGGTGTGCGGCCGGTCGAGAACGCGGATCGCCGGCATGTCGCGCGAGAGTTTTCCGGAGTTGCCGCGGATGCCGGAAGTGCTCGCTGAGATTCCGATTGGCATTCTGGCCTCGATGATCGGGAAGACTATTTTTGCTATTTCGTCGGAAGAATCGCGCTTCACGCTGAATGGTGCGCTGCTGGTGCTGAAGAAGGGCGGCCTGATCATGGTGGCCACCGATGGCCATCGTCTGGCGATGATCGAAAGCTCGGGCGAGTTGCCGGGCATTAGCGGTTCGTATCGGGCGCTGCTTCCGAAGAAGGCGATGCAGGAGTTGCAGAAGCTGGCGAGCGACGCCGATCCGGCCGCAGTGGTTCGATTTTCGGGGGACGAGAATCATTTATTCTTCCAGCTCGGCGACCGCCTTTTGTTGAGCCGGAAATTAACGGGAAATTTTCCCGATTACGAGCGTGTGTTGCCGAAGGAGCAGCCGAATTCGATCACACTCGAGCGCGAGGAGTTTCGCGCCGCCATCGAGCGCGTGGCGCAATTTTCCGACGAGCGATCGCGGGCGATTCGCGTGCGCGTCGGTCCAGACGAAGTGAAGATTCACTCCTCGGTTTCTGAAACCGGAGAAAGCGAGGAAAGCATTCCCGTGCCGTACGAAGGCGTCGCGGTGGAGATCGGGTTCAACGCGCAGTATATGCTCGACTTTCTGCGCGCCGTTCAGGAACCGCAGGTCACGTTTCTGTTCAAAGATCCGCACAGCGCAGGCGAATTGCGTCCGGCGGGAGAGAAAGCCGACGTCTACCGGTACGTCATCATGCCGATGAGAATTTGAAAGCAGTTTCCGGAGAGCGTTTCACCCGGCCGCTCTCCGCAGTCAAGTCAAAAGCAGTCATAATATGTCCACAAAAGATACCACCGTTCCCGTTTACGATTCTTCCAGCATTAAAGTACTCGAAGGATTGGAAGCGGTGCGGCTCCGTCCCGCGATGTACATCGGTTCGACCGGAGAATCCGGCCTGCACCATTTGGTTTACGAGGTCGTCGACAATTCCGTAGACGAAGCGCTGGCCGGCTACTGCACGGAAATCAACGTCACCATCCACGAGGACGATTCGGTCACCGTGGTGGATAACGGCCGCGGCATACCGGTCGACGTGCATGAAGAGGAGGGCATCTCCGCAGCCGAAGTGGTGATGACCAAGCTGCACGCGGGCGGGAAATTCGATTCCAACTCCTACAAAGTTTCAGGCGGCCTGCACGGCGTCGGCGTGAGCTGCGTCAACGCTCTTTCCGAGTTGCTGCAACTCGAAATCTGGCGGCCGCGCAAAGGCGAGACCGCATCGACCACGTGGGAACAGGAATATTCGCGCGGCATTCCCAAGGCTCCGCTCGCGCCCGCCGGCAGGGCGGGACGCAAGACCGGCACCAAGATCACCTTCAAGCCCGATGCATCCATCATGGAGGCGACCAAGTTCAATTTCGACACGCTGGCCCAGCGTCTGCGCGAGCTCGCGTTTCTGAATAAAGGTCTGAAAATCACGCTCACGGACGAGCGCGAGGAGCCGTCGCGCACCGAAGAGTTTCAATTCAAGGGCGGAATCGCGGAATTCATCAATCACCTGAATCGCAGCAAGAGCGTCCTTCACGACAAGCCGATCGCGTTCGAAGGCGATCGCGAGCTGCCCAACGGCGGCACGCTGAGCATGGAAGTGGCGCTGCAATACAACGATTCCTATTCGGAAAACGTGTTCTGCTTCGCCAACAACATCAACACCGTCGACGGCGGATCGCATCTGACGGCGTTCCGCACGGCGCTGACGCGGACCATCAACATCGCCGGCCAGAGCGCGGGCCTGTTCAAGGACGTAAAAGAAAATCTCACCGGCGACGATGTTCGCGAGGGCCTGACCGCGGTGATCAGCGTGAAGCTTCCGCAGCCGCAGTTTGAAGGACAGACCAAGGGAAAACTCAACTCCGACATCGGCGGTTACGTGGTCCAGTTCATCAACGAAAAACTGGGCGAGTATTTCGACAAAAACCCGGGAGTGATGCGCAAGATCGTTTCGAAGGCGATCGATGCGGCGCGGGCTCGCGAAGCCGCGCGCAAGGCTCGCGACCTGACGCGCCGCAAAGGGGCGCTCGATTCGGGAGGACTGCCGGGAAAACTCGCGGATTGCCAGGAGCGTGATCCGGAGCGTTGCGAGCTGTTCCTGGTCGAGGGCGAATCGGCCGGAGGGACGGCGAAGACCGGACGCGACCGCCGTTATCAGGCGATTCTTCCGCTCAAGGGAAAAATTCTCAACGTCGAAAAGGCGCGCTACGACAAGATGCTGGGTCACGACGAAATCCGGTCGATGATCACCGCGCTCGGCACCGGGATCGGCAAGGAGGATTTCGATCCGGCGCGCCTGCGCTATCACAAGATCATCATCATGACCGACGCCGACGTGGACGGCAGCCATATCCGCACACTGCTGCTCACCTTTTTCTTCCGCCACATGCAGGAGCTGATCAAGCGCGGGCACGTTTTCGTCGCGCAGCCGCCGCTGTATCGCATCAAAAAGGGCAAATCCGAAAAATATATCAAGGATGACAAGGAATTCACGCGCGAGATTCTGCGCCGCGCGATCGAACACGTGAAAGTCGAGCTGAACGACAAGACCGTGCTCGAAGGCACCGAGTTGCGCAATTTCCTGATGCAACTCGACGATTTCCAGATCACATGGCGCCGTCTGGAGCGCCGTCTGCGCGATCCGCGCGTCGTCGAAATCCTCGCGCGAACCGATCTGGCGATCGACAGCAAGGCCGATTTCATCGAGCAGAAAAATTTGCAGCCGGTGCACGAAGCGCTGAAGGCGATGAAGATCGAAACCGAGCTGCGGCGCGAAGAGGAGCACTCGGCGTGGCTGGTGACGTTCAAGGATCCGACCAATGCGGAACGCGCGATCAATCTGGAGCTCGCCGGCCAGCCCGAGTACCGGCGCCTCCGCTCCATGGCGCGGCAGACCGCGAAATTCAACCGGCCGCCGTTTGCGGTGATCAAGGAAAATCAGCGCGAGCTGCTGACCGGCTGGCGGGATTTGCTCGCGTACGTGAAAAACGAAGGCACGCGCGAGGTCAGCGTGCAGCGCTACAAAGGGCTCGGCGAGATGAACGCGGATCAGCTTTGGGAAACGACGATGGACGCCGAGAAGCGTACGCTGCTGAAAGTGTCGCTGGAGGATTTAGTCCAGACCGATCTGATTTTCACGACGCTGATGGGCGAAAACGTCGAGAGCCGGCGGAAATTTATCGAGGATAACGCGCTCGATGTGCGGAATCTCGACGTATAGCGAATGAATCGCGAGGACTTCCGAAAGCTGGCGGAAACCCGGCTGGAGGACGCGAAAGCTCTGCTTGAAGCAGGCCGCTTCGACGCGGCTTATTACCTGGCCGGATATGCGGTGGAGTGTGCGCTGAAGGCGTGCATTAGCCGGCACACGCGCGAATTCGATTTCCCGCCGAGGAGCGTGAGCGAGTATTACACGCACGATCTGAGTAGGCTGCTCGGCACTTCGAAGCTGAAAAACGAGCTCGAAGCGAGTTTCAAAACCGACGAAGCACTTGCGGAATACTGGAACGTAGTGAAGGATTGGAAAGAAGACAGCCGCTATGACAGTGAGCCGGACGCGGAGGCGAGAGCAAGAGATTTGATTGAGGCAATTTCTGAAGCTGAGCATGGGGTGTTGCAGTGCTTATCCAGGTATTG
>DATHCE010000230.1:0-9336 GCA_035319685.1 Bryobacteraceae bacterium
CGCGGCGTGCGCGTGATCGGCGATCTGGAACTGGCCGGCTGGTTTCTTGAAGGCGAGACGATCGGGATTACGGGATCGAACGGGAAGACGACGACGACCGCACTCGCCGGACATATTCTGCAATCGAGCGGAATCGCGGCGCAAGTGGGAGGGAACATCGGGACACCGCCGGCCGCGATGGTGAAGACATCGCGCGAGGGGCAGTGGAACGTGCTGGAGCTGTCGAGTTTCCAACTGGAGACGGCCGAAACATTCCGCGCGCATATTGGCGCGGCGCTGAACGTTACGCCGGATCATCTGGACCGGCATTACACGCTCGCCAATTACGCGGAAATGAAGGCGCGGCTGTTCGTGAATCAGCGCGCCGGCGATTTTGCGGTGCTGAACGCGGACGATGCGATCTGCCGCAGTTATGCGGCGCGCGGAGCGGCGAAGGCGGTGTGGTTCAGCTCGACCGAGAGGGTCTCGCCGGGGGCGTGGCTCGACAGCGGGCGCATCATGTTGAACGGCGAAGCGCTGATGGATTGCGGCGAGGTTCCCCTGCGGGGCGTGCACAACCTGGAAAATACGATGGCGGCGGCGGCGATCGCGCATCTGGCCGGCGCGGCGCACGCGCAGATTCGCGCGGCGGTGATGACGTTTCCGGGCGTCGAGCACCGGCTCGAATTCGTGCGGGAACTGGGCGGGGTCGCCTGGTACAACGATTCGAAAGCGACCAACGTGGATGCGACTTTGAAGGCCATCGCGGCATTTCCGGGCGGCGTGTGGATCATCCTCGGCGGAAAGGATAAGAACAGCGACTATACGCCGCTGATTGCGCCGCTCAAACAGAAAGCTCGAGCGGTGCTGCTGATCGGCGCGGCGTCGGAGAAAATCGAGAGACAGTTCGGCCGGGAAATGCCCGGATCGATTCCGATCCTACGGTGCGGCACGATGGACGTTGCAGTCAAAGAGGCGCATCAGCGCGCGGGGCGAGGCGAGGTCGCGCTGCTGGCGCCCGCTTGCGCCAGCTTCGATCAATTCGAGAATTACGAGCATCGCGGCCGCGAATTCAAACGGCTGGTGCGGGAGCTGATGAACTGATGGCGAGACTCAAGACCGATTGGGTGCTGTTCCTGACGATACTCGCGATGGTCGGATTCGGGCTGGTGATGTTGTATAGCGCATCGAGCGCGATGGCGGAGCTGCGCTACAACGTGCCCCCGTATCACTTTGTCGTGCGCCAGCTCATTTGGGCGATCGCGTCGTTTCCGGTGCTGATGTATTTCAAGCGCTACGATTATCACCGGCTGAATACGCCGGCGTGGGCGTTTTCGGGACTGGGGATCGTGCTGGCCATGCTGGTGATGGTGTACTTCGCCGATGCGCGGACGCACCGCTGGTTTCAGATCAAGGGGCTCGGGTCGTTTCAGCCTTCCGAGTTTGCGAAACCCGCGCTGATTTTGTTTCTGGCGTACTTCGTTTCGCGGCGCACGCAGGCGATCAACGATAAGCGCACGCTGCGGCAGGCGCTGGCGGCGGTCGCGATGTTGGCGTTCATGGTGGTGGTGGCGGATCTGGGCACGGCGCTGGTTCCGGTGATCACGGCGGTCATTGTGTTCTGGATGGCGGGGCTCGAACGGAAATACATGATCCGCGTCGGAATGATGGGAGCGGGGCTGGTGCTGATCGCGGTGCTGGCGCGCGGGTATCGCGTCGGGCGGATCATTTCGTATCTCGATCCGGACTATTCGAAGATCGAGATGATCGACACGCACGGATGGGTGCGCGCTTACGTGCAACGGTCGACGGCCGTGCGCGATGCGAGCTATCAGCCGCAGCAATCGAAAATCGCGGTGGGCACGGGCGGAGTCCTGGGCGTCGGGTTGATGCAGGGCAAACAGAAGCTGATGTTTTTGCCGGAGTCGCACACCGATTTTATTTACGCGACGGTCGGCGAAGAACTGGGGTTGTGGGGCGCGACGGCGGTGCTGGCGGGATTCCTGGTGATTTTGTGGCGCGGCGCCCGGCTATTCATTCACGCGCGCGACGATTTCGGAAAATATCTGGCGCTGGGCGTGACGGTATCGATCGTGGTGCAGGCGTTCAGCAACATGAGCGTGGTTCTGGGTTTAGCTCCTACGAAGGGCTTTCCGCTGCCGATGATCAGCTTCGGCGGCAGCTCGCTCGTGAGCACGCTGATGTGCCTCGGCATGTTGTTGAGCGTCAGCGAACATGAAGGATGAGCGCAACGTTTGTCATGGCCGGCGGCGGGACCGGGGGCCACGTGATCCCAGCCCTTGCAGTGGCGCGGGAGCTGCGCGCGCGCGGGCACGACGTGCGATTCATCGGGACGCGGCGCGGCATGGAAGCGAGGCTGGTCGCGGCCGAAAATTTTCCGATCGACTGGATCGAGATCGGCGGGTTGAATCGCGTGGGGCTGCGGCGGAGTCTCGAAACGCTGGCGGAGTTGCCGTGGAGCATCTGGGAGGCGGCGCGTCTGCTGGACGCCATGCGGCCAGCGGCGGTGTTTTCGATGGGTGGATACGTGGCGGGTCCGGTGCTGCTGGCGGCGTTGTGGAAGCGATTGCCGGTGGTCGCGATGGAGCCGAACGCGATTCCGGGATTTACGCATCGGAGGCTGGCTCCCTTTATCGCGCGGGCGCTGGTGAGTTTCGAGGAAACGCGGAAGTGGTTTCCGGAGGGTCGCGCGGAGGTGACCGGACGTCCGGTGCGCGACGAGTTTGGTTCGATCGCTCCCAAAGCACGGGGAAATGTTTTAACGATTCTGATCACCGGAGGGAGCCAGGGATCGCGCACGCTGAATCGCGCGCTCGAACAAAGCTGGCCGCTGTGGAAGAAAGGGACGGTCCGGTTGATTCATCAGACGGGTCCGGCGGCGCAGCAGGAGATCGCGGCCAAGTTTCGCGCGTCCGGCGTCGAGGGATGCGTGGTCGCGTTTCTGGACGATATGCCGGCGGCGTTCGCGCAAGCGGATTTGATCGTGAGCCGGTCGGGCGGAACGGTGAGCGAGATCGCGGCGGCGGGAAAGCCGTCGATTCTGGTGCCGCTTCCGACCGCGGCCGATCAGCATCAATTGCGCAACGCGGAGGCGTTCGAAAAAGCGGGAGCGGCGCGGCTGATTCCCGACGCGGAAATGAACGGGCGCCGGCTGGTGGAAGAAGTCGAGCGGTGTTCGGGAGAGCTCGAAAAGATGGGCGCGGCGGCGCGATCCCTGGCGCGTCCGGGAGCGGCCCGGCGGGCGGCCGAAATTTTGGAATCCTTCGCCGGCCATGCAGGAGGAGCAGGCCATTGACACGGCGCCGGAAAGCCGAAACAATACAGTAATAAAATGTTTTATGTTCTTTAAACCCCAACCCGTGCATTTCGTCGGCATCGGGGGCATCGGCATGTCCGGGCTCGCCGAAGTGCTGCTCGATCTGGGGTATCCGGTCAGCGGATCGGATTTGAAAACGTCGCCGGCCACGGACCGGCTGGCGGCGCGCGGAGCGGCGATTTTCGAAGGCCACGCGGCGGAACATCTGGCGGGCGCGAAAGCGGTGGTGGTCAGCTCTGCGGTGCGCGACGACAATCCCGAAGTGATCGAAGCGCGGCGTCTGGCGATTCCGGTGATTCCGCGCGGCGAATTGCTGGCCGAGTTGATGCGGCAGAAATACGGCATCGCGGTGGCCGGGAGCCACGGCAAAACGACGACGACTTCGATGGTCGCCTCCATTCTTCACCATTCCGGTTTTGACCCGACGGTGGTGGTGGGAGGACGGGTCGGGGCCATGGGCGGCTCCAATGCACGGCTCGGCAAAACCAATTACCTGGTGGTCGAGTCGGACGAAAGCGACGGATCGTTTCTGAAGCTGGCGCCGATTATCGCCATCGTGACCAATATCGATCGCGAACATCTGGATCATTATTCGGGGCTCGGCGAGATCCGGCGCGCGTTTGCGGAGTTCGTCGGCAAAGTGCCGTTTTACGGCGTCGCGATTTTGTGCATGGACGATGAAAACGTGCAGCAGATCCTGCCCGCGGTGAATCGCCGCATGCTTACCTACGGGTGGAGCGCCCAGGCGGATCTGCGAATAACCGACTCGTCGACCGGCCACATGAGGAGCGAATTTCATCTCGAATTTCGCGGACGCGATCTGGGCTGCTTCCGGTTGCACGTGCCGGGCGCGCACAACGTGGCGAACGCGACGGCGGCGATCGGGGTGGGGCTCGAGCTGGAAATTCCCGTCGACGCGATGCGCGAGGCGCTGGAGGCGTTCGGCGGCGTCGACCGGCGGTTTCAGGTGCGCGGCTGCGAGCGCGGCGTGACGGTGATCGACGATTACGGGCATCATCCGACGGAGATTCGCGCGACGCTGGCCGCGGCGCGGGCGTGCCGGTTCGCGCGCGTCCATGTTTTGTTCCAGCCGCATCGCTACACGCGGACCGACGCGCTGATGGACGATTTCGCGCGCGCCTTTCACCAGGCGGATTCGGTGCACGTGATGGATATTTATGCGGCCTCCGAGACGCCCATCGAAGGGGTGACGGCGGAGGCGCTGGTGGAACGAATCCGCGCGTTCGGGCATCGCAGCGCGCATTACGCGGGCGCGATGGAGGTGGGGATCGAATCGGTGGTGGAAGCGGCCGGGCCGGGCGACGCGATTGTCACGCTGGGCGCGGGCAGCGTTTCGCATGCGGGAGAAAAAATTCTGGAGCGGCTGCAACCATGAGATCCCCCGCGAGAAAAGACAGCGCGCCGCGAGCCGAGGTGACGGCGTGGCGCATGGTATGGATGGCCGCCACGATCACCCTGGTGCTCGGCGGGTGTTTGTTGGTTTGGAGCCGGCTGGAGCAATTTCTGATGCGCGATCCGCGATTCGCGCTGAACGGCGCCGACGGCTCCGCCGATATGCAGACGCTCGAAGTATCGGGAGCCGCGCATGCTTCCCGGCGGCAGATCGAACTGGTGTTCGCGGAGGATTCGGGCCGCAGCGTTTATCTGATGCCGCTGAACGACCGGCGCGCGACTCTGCGCACGGTGGAATGGGTGAAGGACGCGTCGATTTCGCGGGTATGGCCGAATCGGGTGCTGGTGAAGATCCACGAGCGGACGCCGGTTGCGTTCGTGGAACTGCCGCGGTCGAAATTCGCGCTGATCGACGAAGACGGCGTGATTCTGCCGCCGGCTGCGGATCGTTTCGAGGTTCCGGTTCTGACCGGGGTGCGATCTTCGGACGTGCCGGCGGACCGGCGCGATCGCGTGCATCGGATGATTCGGCTGATGCGGGAACTGGGCGATGCGTCCTCGAAGATTTCCGGAGTGGATGTTTCCGACCCGGACAATTTGAAGGTGACGCAGCCCTTGGATGGGCGGGTGGTGACGCTGTTGCTGGGCGATCAGAACTGGGGCGCGAGGTATCAGAATTTTGTGCGCAGTTATCCGCAGATCAAGCAGCGCCTGCCGGATGCAACCAAGCTCGACATGCGACTGGAAGACCGCATTACGGTGGTTGAGTGACGGGGCGGGTAAGCGAGTGGAGTAAACGGAAATGGCATCAAAAACGCAGCTTGCCGTGGGGCTGGACGCCGGCAGTTCACGGACGCGCTGCATCATTTGCGCGCTGGATGGAGATCACATCCGATATATTTCGCACGGCCTGGCGCCTTCGGCCGGGTGGGCGAAGGGGCGGGTGACGGATCAGGTAGCGCTGGCCGAGTCGATTCGCGCGGCGGTGGTGGATGCCGAGCGGGGCGCGCAGGTTGCGGTGGAGAGCGTGACGGTCGGCGTCGGCGGCGTGGGAATTTGCGGCGCTCAGAGCCGCGGCCTGTACGAGTTCGGCCGGCCGCGCGAAGTGAACGCGGACGACCTGAAGTACGCGGTGAAGCTCGCCTCCGAGGTGCGTCTGGAGCGCGACCGGATGCTGCTGCACGTGCTGCCGCAGGATTTCACATTGGACGGGCGCTCGGGATATCGCAAGCCGCACAAGGGGGTGTGCTCGCGCCTCGAAGCGAATGTTCACATCGTCACGGCGTCGTTCCAGGAGCATCAGGCGGTGGTCGCGGCGGGGCACCTGGCGGGGCTCGCCGTGGAAGAAACCGTGTTCGAGCCGATGGCGGCGGCGTATGCATGCCTGTATCCCGAGGAGCGGGCGCGCGGAGTGGCGCTGCTGGACATGGGACTGCATTCGACCGACCTGGTGGTCTATGACGGCGACGCGATGCTGCTCGCTTCGAGCATTCCGGTGTGGGCCGATCATCTGACGCGCGACATCGCGGCTATTTTCAAAGTCACCTATGAAGACGCGGAATGTTTGAAACAACAATATGGCTGCGCGTTGCTGGGGTTGACTGCCGATTCGAGCCTGATTGAAGTTCCCTCGCCCGAGGGACGTCCCCCGCGCGAGGCCCGGCGAAGCGAGCTCAACGAAATCCTGGAAGCGCGCGCGGAAGAAATATTTCTGTATGTTCGCGCCGAGTTGCAGCGCGCCGGCATGGAGCGGAGTCTGCTGGAAGGCATCGTGCTGACGGGCGGCGGAGCGCTGCTGAACGGCATGTGCGACATGGCGGAGCGGGTATTGAACTGCCAGGCGGGCAATGGGCTCGCGAGGGGATTGGGAGATTGGCCCGAGGAGCTGAACAGTCCGGCATGGACGGCGGCGGCAGGATTATCGCTGTATTCGGCGAAATTGAAATTGCGGGAGCCGCCCAAAAGGCGGCTTCCGGGCCTGATTGGCTGGGTTGCCAAGTAAGTCGCAGGGGTAAAAGGAGGCGCACATGGCGCTGGACGCTTTGAAATTCATGATGGAAGACGACATCACGCCGAAGACGATGATTCGCGTAATCGGCGTCGGCGGTGGAGGATCGAATGCGGTCGCGCGGATGCTGAATGAAGGGCTCACCGGCGTCGAGTTCTTCGTTCTGAACACCGACGTGCAGGCGCTGGCGGCATCGCCGGTGCCGAATCAACTGGCCATCGGCTCGAAGCTGACCAACGGGCTCGGCGCGGGTTCCGATCCGTCGGTGGGGCGCCAGGCGGCGCTGGAGGATACGGAAAAAATCATCGATCTGCTGGAAGGCGCGGACATGGTGTTCGTGACCGCGGGGCTCGGCGGCGGAACGGGCACGGGAGCGGCGCCGGTGGTCGCTTCGCTGGCCAAGGAATTGGGCGCGCTGACGGTCGCGGTGGTCACCAAACCGTTCGCGTTTGAAGGTCCCAAGCGGCGCAAGCAAGCGGAACTGGGGCTGGCCGAGCTGGCGAGCGTGGTCGATACGGTGATCACGATTCCGAACGATCAACTGCTCGACCTGGTTCCGAAGGGCACGAGTTTTTTCGAGGCGTTTCGCGTCGCCGACGACGTACTGCGCCAGGCGGTGCAGGGGATCAGCGATATCATCACCACGCCGGGCCTGATCAATCGCGATTTTTCCGATATTCGCAGCATCATGCTGGGCATGGGCTACGCGATGATGGGCACGGCATCGGCGCGCGGGGAGAACGCGGCCATGGTCGCGGCGGAGAAGGCGATCAGTTGCCCGTTGCTCGAAACCGGAGGAGTGCGCGGGGCCAAGGGCGTGCTGATCAACATCACCGGATCGAGCCGACTGGGTCTGCACGAGGTCAGCGGAGCGTGTTCGCTGATTCGCGAATCGGCGCAGAACGACGATGTGCAGATCAATTTCGGCGTGGTGATGAACGAGGCGATGGGCGAGGAAGTGAAGATCACCGTGATCGCGACGGGATTCCAGCGCGAGAATCTGCCGGTGATCGAGCGCAGAGCCTCGCGCCCTATGGATGCGGTGATCGCGCCGGCTGCGGAGATTCCTCCGCTGCTCGCGGTGCAGGCGCCGGAGCCGGTGTACGTGGAAGAGCCGGTCGAGGAAGAGGCGCCGATGACGATGGCCGCGGCTGCCAACGGGGCTCATTCGCACGATCCGTATCATGAAACCCAGCATGAACCGCTGTTCGAGGATCTGGACGTGCCGGCGATTTTAAGAAAACGGATGGTCCAGTAATTCCTCGCCGATCAGATGCAGCACGATGCTGCGGCGATGCGGCGAGCGGCGGTGCTCGAACAGATAAATTCCTTGCCAGGCGCCGAGCGCCAGGCGTCCGCCGATGACCGGAATCGTCAGGCTGGTTTGCGTGAGCGCGGCGCGAATGTGCGCGGGCATGTCGTCCGAGCCTTCGGTGGTGTGGCGGTAATGCGGATCGTCCTCAGGGGCGATGCGCTCGAAATAATCCGCGAGATCGAGCACCACATCGGGGTCGGCGTTCTCCTGAATCACTAAAGATGCGGAGGTGTGCTGGCAGAAGACAGTCAGCAGGCCGGTGCTGATTTTGCATGACGCGAGCCATCGGGAGATTTCGCCGGTGATCGGATAGAGAGCCTTGCCGCGCGTGCGGATTTCAACCGAGTCCGTGAGCTGTTTCAATGCGGACACATTAGAAGTTTCGATAACGTCCAGCGCTCGGTCGATCCGGCGCGGACAGAGCGGGCATCATCCAGCAGCCACTTCCCACCTGTACTCTGGAAGTCGAAATTGATCTCCTGAGGCTCACCCGAATTGAGGAACTTCGCGATGACGATCCGGCGATCCGGGTGTCCTGCCACCTGACGGACGCTCACTCGGACGTTCTTGAGTTCATAATCCTGGCCGTTGACCCAAAAAATGAAGTCGAGACAGCCAACCTCGCCCTTTGCCCATTGCTCATCGCGCACAAACAGCGCTTTCAGCCGCGGCGTGTAAATGTCGTCCGGAGGAGTGTACTGCCGTCCGCTGGCAGCGAAACGGCGATAAACATCCCTTACGAATGCCTCCGGATCGTCGATCTGCGACCCCGGCGCAGCAGTCAGGCTCACCGCGAGTCCAAACAGCGCCACGGTTGCACGGTTGTTCATAGGCAGCTATTCTACGGTGACGCTCTTGGCCAGGTTGCGCGGCTGATCGACGTCGCATCCGCGGCGCACGGCAATGTGATAAGCGAGCAGTTGCAGCGGCACAACCTCAAGAATCGGCAGCAGCAGTTCGTGGGTCGCGCCGATGGTGATCACATGGTCCGCCATCTTGGCGACTTCCTCATCGCCTTCGCAGGCGACGGCCACTACCAGGCCTTCCCGCGCTTTCACTTCCTGGATATTCGACAGCGTTTTTTCGTAGAGCACGCGGCTCATTTCATCGGAAGGATCGCGTGTGGCGAGCACCACGGCCGGCAGATGCTCATCGATCAGAGCGTTGGGGCCATGCTTCATCTCGCCCGCGGGGTAGCCTTCCGCGTGGATATAAGAGATTTCTTTAAGCTTCAGCGCGCCTTCGAGTGCGATCGGGAAGTGCACGCCGCGGCCCAGATACAAA
>DATHCE010000231.1:0-2231 GCA_035319685.1 Bryobacteraceae bacterium
TTCCTCGTGGTTCATTCGGTCGGCCGCCTCGATGCTTCGCAGCTCGGGAATTTCGAGTGCTCGGATCGCGTCCGCCACCTGCGCGAATGCCACTCCATCGGCGAGCACCAGCGAGAAATCCCGCTCGACCGCCGGAAAGCGCGGCAGCGGCTCGAAGCGCCGGGTTACGCCTGCGGCTTCAATCAAGTCGAGCAGAGGCTCGAGCCGCAGCTCCGCGAGGAAAATTTCCTGGCGCAGTTTTAACTGGTCCGCGACCTTGCGCGCGAGCTGCCCTGCGACGCCGATCGGCGGCGAGGAATGCGCCTGCGTCACCGGATCCAGAACGCTGATCTCGCCAGCGCGCGCCGGATTTAGCCAGTTCTTCGCGGGCCGATTCCAGGCCCAATTTCCTCCAGCGAGCAGACCGACGCTATCGAGATCGCCTTTCAGGTCCGCAAAGCCGAATTCGCGCGCCGCTTCGTGAATCGTTTTCTCTCTTGCGAGGCCTGTGGCGCCGAGCGTCACCACCGGCGTCTCGACCGGCTCGCCGTCGCGCATCGCGTACGCCTTGCCGATTTCGAACAGCCGCAGATTCCGCTGCCCGTGGTTCAGATTCCATTCGAGCGCGTCCACCATGCTGACGATGCCGCTCGATCGCATCACGGATGCATCTTCCGCCAGCGGATTGCCAATCACCGCGGGTGCGACGTCTTCGGCGCGGAAAATCTCGTCGCGCCGCGCATCGACTAGCGGAATCGCCACGATTTCCTGATAGCCGAGCGCGATGAGCCGCCCGCGCAGCCGCTCTTGCGCGCCTGCGTGCGGGCGCGGCCTGGCGGGCTGTTTCGCAGGAGGCAAGCGCGGCGGAAACTTGTCGTAGCCGTAGTGCCGCGCGACTTCTTCGATCAGATCGATGCCGCGGGTCACGTCGCGCCGCCATGAAGGCTGCGTGCATTCCCACACCGCCAGGATCGACCCGGCGCTGCCGCGATTCGCGTCCTTGCGCACAGGATGAAAGCCGAGAGCGCCGAGAATTTCCTCGACGTCGCGGTTGGGAACATCCGCGCCCATCACGCGCAGCAACTCCTTGCGCGAAAGCTCGATCGTTAATGCGGGCTCGCGGCGTGGATAGACGTCGACGGCGCCCGCGAGAATCTCGCCGCCCGCCAGTTGCTGGATCAGCTCTGCCGCGCGCCGCGAAGCCATCTCCGCCATTTCGGGATCGCAGCCGCGCTCGAAGCGATAGGACGCCTCCGTGCGGAGCCCGAGCGCCTTCGACGTGCGCCGCACCGAAATCGGATCGAACCATGCGGATTCGATCAGCAGGTTGCGGCTCGCGAAGCCGATTTCGCTTTCTGCGCCGCCCATTACGCCGCCGATCGCCACGGCGTGCGAGGCGTCCGCAATCACGCACATATCCTTCGCCAGCGCGCGCTCCGCGCCGTCGAGCGTGCGCATCTTTTCGCCCGGCAGCGCCCGCCGCACTACGATTCGCTTCTCGTCGAGCTTGTCGAGATCAAACGCGTGCAGCGGCTGCCCGAGCTCGAACATCACGTAGTTCGTCACGTCCACCACGTTGTTGATCGAGTTCTGGCCGATCGCTTCGAGGCGCTGGCGCAGCCACTCCGACGACGGCTGAATTTTCACGCCGCGCAGAATCCGCGCCGTGTAACGCCCGCACAAGTCGGGCGATTCGATTTCGACGCGCGTCGCGTCCGAAGCTTTTTCGGCCGCTTCCTTCAATTTGAGTCTGAGAGGCTTTACCGGCAGGCGGTAAATGGCTGCCACTTCCCGCGCCATCCCGTAGTGGCCAAGGCAGTCCGGGCGATTCGCCGTGACTTCCGCATCGAGCACCGGGCCCGCGGCAGACTCCTCGACCGAATCGATCGCGACGCCCGCGAGCGACAGCCGCGCGCGCAGGTCGGTCGCCCGCTCGGTCACGTCGACGAACTCCTTCAGCCAGTTGTAGACGATCCTCATCGCTCTGATCTCAGGGGGTCGGAGCTTCAGCTCCGACATAAAATCTGCCGCGCGAAGCGCGTACCTTGCTGCCGCCTTGCGCTAAGTTCGCCGAAGGCGAACGAAGCGAGGCTGTCGCGGAGGTCGCATGACCGTAGCGACAATGCAATAGCTGCGCGCTACCTCGCACGAATCGTCTCCAGTTGCCCGAAGTACATGCGCGTCTTGTATTCGATTCGCACACGCCCGCCCTGCTGATGCGCATCGAAAAGGCGCCGCAATTCCGCGAGCAT
>DATHCE010000232.1:0-4928 GCA_035319685.1 Bryobacteraceae bacterium
CCCGGCAGTCATGCCGGGGGTAAAAATCGCTGTTTTAACACAGACTCTTACTGGCGCGGCTTTGAACAAATTGCCTGTGGAGACTCCAGAACACTCGTCGGGCACGTCGCTATAGCGTCGTGTTCGGCGTCAGGATCTGGAAATTTTCAGGCGTAAATAAGATCACGCGCACCTGACCGCGCGGACCGATCGGGCCGATCGATTTTCCGTTCCACCGCACATCCAAGCCGCCCGCATTGCCGACGCGCATCTTCGCGACATCGAGGCCGGTCAGAGTCTTGGTCTGGCTCGGCTCGAGAATACCCGAAAAAACTTCCTTGCCGTCGCTGGTGATCGACAGCCAGGTCTTTTCGGTCGCCGACAGATTCAGCACGACATGATTCACTCCGTCGGGTCCGGTAGTCGTGGTCACGTCAAGCCCGGGAGACGGCGAGCCCGGCATCGCGGTCTGCGCGACCGCCGACCGGGCGTCGACCCGCAGCGGCGCCTTCGCGATTGCGCCCGCCGGTTTGTTCCACCACGCGTAAAATCCCGAGCAGGCGAGCACCATCAAGACCAGTCCGGTCAGCGATACTCCTATCCGCCGGTCCGGAATGTAATGGCGGTTTCCGTCGCGAACAATCGGATCGAGCTCGCGCACGGGCGCTTCCCGCGGCGCGGAATGACGAAAATCGGCGCCCGGCAGCGGCAACGGTTCTACCGGAGACGTGAGCGCTTCGATCCCCGGCTGAAGTCTCGCGGCATCCACGCCCAGAATCGCAGCGTACTGTTTTACGAAGCTCTTATAGAAAAAACTTCCAGGAAGACTTTCGAAGTCGTCCTGTTCGATCGCGCGTACATAGCGCGGCGTTATACAGAGGCTGTCCGCGATATCGGCGACATCCCGCCCCTGCCGCTCACGCTCCGTTCGAAGAATCGAGCCAACGGAGGTCATATGAAAAGTCCCGTTAAAATTATCCCTACTGTACGACTTGGAGTACCATAATACAACAGCCGAGTGATCCCTGTAGCCCCCCCCAGCCCAAGAATCAGCGTCGTGGTCGTGAATTGGAATCGCGGGCAGCTTTTGCGGGCCTGCCTGGACTCGCTGGCGCGCCAGCGCCATTCGAGCTTTGAGGTGATCGTGGTGGACAACGGCTCGGCCGACGAATCGCCGGCGATGGTCCGGGAAATGGCCGCGTCGTTTCCGGCGCCGCTGCGACTGATCGTGAACACGACCAATCGCGGATTCTGCGCGGCCAATAATCAGGGATTCGCCGCGTCGCGCTCCGAGCTGGTCGCGTTGTTGAACAACGATGCCGAGGCCGATCCCGGCTGGCTCGGCGCGCTCGAAGAGGCGATCGGCACGGCGCCCGATGTCGGCATGGCCGCGTCGAAAATTCTGGTATGGGAGGACCCGCGGCGCATCGATAAAGCCGGTCACCTGATCTATCCTGACGGCCAGAATCGCGGGCGCGGCTCCGGCCAACTCGATCAGGGCCAGTTCGATCACATCGAGGAGGTGTTGTGGCCCGACGGATGCGCGGCCATGTACCGCCGTGCGATGCTAGATGAGATTGGCGGTTTCGACGAAGATTTTTTCGCCTACGCCGATGATGCCGAGCTGGGATTACGCGGGCGAATCGCCGGATGGCGGTGCCTGTACACGCCCGGGGCGGTAGCGCGCCATCATCGCGGCGCGACCCTGGGCCTCGACTCGGGCCGCCGGTTGACGCTGATCGAACGCAATCGCGTCCTGCTGGTGGTGAAGTTGTTTCCGTGGAATCTGCTGTGGGTAAACGGCGCGTATTATCTCGCAAGAATGACGGCAGGCCTGTGGGCCGCGCTCCGGAACAAGGGGGAGCTGCGCCGGTATCCGGGTCCAACGGGCAAACTGTCGGCGGCGATGGCGCTCCTGCGCGGGTTTCTCGCGGCGTTACCCTGGATCCCGGCCATGCTGCGCAAGCGCCGCTGTTTCCGGCCGAAACGCCGGCTGACGCCGAGCCAGCTCCGCAGCCTGCTGCTCCGGCACCGGATCAGCCTGCGGGAGATCTCGGAACAGGCGACGTAGCGCCGCCCGTCCCCGGCTCGGATTGTCCGGCGTGCGGTTCGATGGAAACGCGGACGCTGTTTCGGGCGACCGATCGCCTGTACGGCACCACCGACAAATTTTTTCTGATCGTCGAATGCCGGAAATGCCGGTTGATTCGGCTCTATCCGCAGCCGTCGCCGGCCGAGCTGCGCGATTATTATCCGCCCGATTATTGGTTCGTCCCCGAAAGCGGCGTCGCCGACAAGCTGGAACAGTGGTACCGCAGATTGGTGCTGCGCGATCATCTGCGTTTCGTCGAGCGCGCGCTGCGGGAATCGGAAGAACAAGGAGTGGTTCTCGACGTCGGCTGCGGCGGCGGATTGTTTTTGCAGATGCTCGCCGAACGCGGATGGGAGAAAGTGGTGGGGATCGATTTTTCGCTCGACGCCGCCAACGTCGCCTGGCGCCGCGCCGGCGTACCGGTGGTCTGCGGGACTCTGTCGCGTCCTCCCCTGCCGAATGGAAGCTGCGCCGCCGTCACCATGTTTCACGTCCTCGAACATCTCTACGATCCGGCCACCTATCTGGACGCCGCGCACCAGCTTCTGCGGCCCGATGGACGCTTGATCGTGCAGGTTCCGAACGCGGCGTGCTGGCAATTTCTTTTATTCGGCGAGCGCTGGAACGGCATCGACGTTCCGCGTCACCTGATCGACTATCGCCTGTGCGACCTCGAAACGCTGCTGGGCGATTGCGGATTCGAGGTGCTGCGCATCAAGCATTTTTCGCTCCGCGACAATCCCGCCGGCATGGCGACCAGCCTCGCGCCTGCCCTCGATCCGATGGCACGACGTCTGCGCCACATCGGGGAAACGCCGCGGCAAAGAATGCTGCGGGATTTTCTGTACCTGGCCCTGGTCGGAATCTCGCTGCCGTTCACTTTGCTTGAAGCCGCGTGCCGCGCCGGGTCCACCGTCATGGTGGAGGCGCGCAAGAAATCGTGATTTACGACAAGGTGCGCGATTCTCTTCCCCGCCCCGTGCGCCGCTACGTGCAGCATTTCGAAGCGTCGATTGAAGACGCGGCCGAGCGCTTTGCGGCGTCGTTAGCTCCGCGCGCGCGAGTGCTCGACGCCGGAGCGGGCGAAGGCGATTACAAACATTTTTTCGCTGGTCAGCGCTACTGCGGACTCGATCTCGCGATCGGCGACGCGGCGTGGAATTATTCGCGGCTCGATGTGGTCGGCGATCTCGAAAATCTTCCGTTTCGCGATGGGACGTTCGATGCGTCGGTGAATATCGTGACGCTCGAACACGTCCGCGAGCCGGCGCGCGTGCTGTGCGAACTCAAGCGAACGCTCGCGCCCGGCGGGCGTTTGCTGCTGGTCGCGCCGCACGAATGGGAAGAGCATCAACAGCCGCACGATTATTACCGCTATACGCGATTCGGCCTCGAATATTTGTTGAATCAGGCCGGATTTTCGCAGATATCGATCGAACCCGTCGGTGGATTTTTCCGGCTGATGTCGCGGCGATTATTGAATGGGTTGCAGTTCTTCCCCGGCCCGTTGATCTTCGCTGCGGCGATCTTCCTGGTTCCTCCAGCGCTGATTTTTCTGCTGCTGGACGGGCTGGATCGCAAAAAGAATTTCACCCTTGGATACATTTGCCTCGCCAGGAAATCATGACAGGCGTGAGCGTCGAAGTCGGCAAAGGCAGGCGGCTGATCTCCGTGGAGAGTGCGCTGCGGCTGAAGCTCGCATCGCCGTCGAGGTGCGGCCGTTAGAGAAGGCGTCCTGACGATCGTGCGGGTACACTGAAGAACATGCGTTCCTACGTCGCTTTGGCAGCGATTCTCTCCTCATTCGCCGCGGGTGCGAATTTTTCGGGCCCCGCGGCTTTCGACTTCGCGCAGCACGCAGTCGCGTTCGGACCGAGACCTTCGGGATCGGACGCGAATCGCAAATTGCAGGCCTATATCGCCGCGCAACTGAAGCTCGACGGATGCGAAGTGACCGACGACGCGTTTGTCGCCGACACCCCTATCGGCAAGGTCCCCATGAAAAATATCATTGCGAAATTTCCGGGAAAAAGCGGGCGTGCGATCGCTGTCACGGGGCATTTCGACACCAAATATTTTCCGGGCAGACATTTCGTGGGCGCAAATGACGGCGGGTCGTCGACAGGACTGCTGCTCGAACTGGCGCGCGCAGAGGCGCATCAGCAGCGCGTGGACGACCTCTACATCGTGTTCTTCGACGGCGAAGAAGCCTTCGGCGAATGGACCGCGACCGACAGCATTTACGGCAGCCGGCACCTGGCGGAGCGTTGGCGCAAGGACGGCACGCTGGCGCGTCTCAAGGCGATGATCCTGGTGGATATGATCGGCGACAAGAACCTCAATGTGCAGCAGGAAGGCAACTCCGATCTCGCGCTGCGGCGATTGGTCTGGAGCACGGCGGCCGACCTCGGCTATCACGCGTATTTCGTCGATGAACCGCTCGGGCCCATCGAAGACGATCACCTGCCGTTCCGAAAATTGGGCGTGCCGGTGATCGACCTGATCGATTTCGATTATCCGCCGTGGCACAAAGACACCGACACGATCGACAAAATCAGCGGCCAGAGTTTAGAGATCGTCGGGACGGTGGTGATGGAAACGATTCACCGGCTGGAGCGCTAGAGACCAGTTCATGGATAACGTAGACTATTGCAAGATCGTCGGCTGTTGAGAATGCCGCTGCAGGCGCTTGAAACTGGTCTACGCGAACTCAGTAAATGGTCTAGACGAAAATTTCCGAGACCGCCAGCTCGCCCGCGGCGGGAATGCGCAGCGGAATTTTATCGGCTTCGATGTACGTGATGGTTCTGCGGTCCGGTGTGGACACTTTGACGGTCTTGCGCTTCGGGTCGACGAT
>DATHCE010000233.1:0-7016 GCA_035319685.1 Bryobacteraceae bacterium
TCTTCCTCCGCCGAAGCCCTCGCTGCAGCGCACCAAGTTGCTGATCAAGAGCAACCATCGCAACTTCATCGTCGATGCTCAGGATGTGGTTTACGCGACGATTGACGACGGGCTCATCACGGTGGTGGCGGCGAATCTCGAAGGGCAGTCGAATTACCGGACCATCGAGGAACTGCAATCGAATCTCGATCCGGATATGTTCTGGCGCGTGCACCGGTCGTTTCTGGTCAATATTCACCGCATTCGCGAAGTGATCCCGTGGTTCAAATCGAGCTTCCAGCTCCGGATGGACGATAAGAAACAGAGCGAGATTCCGGTCAGCCGGGTGCAGACCAAGCGGTTGAGAGCGCTGCTGAAGCTTTGAATCGCGAATATCATAAGTGGTTCAGCCCGGCGCTCGGCCGGGACATGGAACTGCTCGTGTTCGGCGGCGGCGGCTCTCCGCTGATCGTGTTTCCGACCTCGATGGGCCGGTTTTACGATTACGAAAATCGGAACATGATCGACGCCGTGCGCGGAAAATATGAAAACGGCGAATTGCAGGCGTTCTGCGTCGATTCGGTGGACGCGGAGAGCTGGTACAACCAGGGCGTGTCACCGGCGCGCCGCGCGGCGCGGCACGTCGAATACGACCGGTATCTGGCCGAGGAGCTGGTTCCGTTCGTGCGCTTCCGGAACGAATCGCCGATCGGCGTGACAGGATGCAGCTTCGGAGGATACCATTCGGTGAACTTCGCGCTGCGCCATCCCGACATGGTCGCTTCCTGCGTGAGCATGGGCGGCGCGTTCGACATTCATCAGTTCCTCGACGGATATTACGATGACAATTGCTATTACAATTGTCCGCCGGATTTTCTTCCGAATCTGACGGACCCCTGGTTCCTGGATCGATACCGGCGAATGAGGATCGTGCTGGCCACCGGCGAGAACGATGTTTGCCTCGGGGAAAATAGGAGATTATCGGGGATTCTGGCAGCGAAAAGCATTCCTCACTACCTGGATATATGGGGCGGCGGCGCGGGTCACGATTGGCCCTGGTGGGAACAGATGGCGCGGAAGTTTTTTTAGACGGATTTGACGTAGACTCAATCCTGCGAGGCGTGGATGAACAAAATCGGAATCATTTACGGCATGGAGAATACGTTTCCCGGCGCGCTGGTGGACCGGATCAACTCCATGCGCGTCGAGGGTGTCGCCGCGGAACACGTTCGAATCGGCGGCGTCAAAATGGCGGAGCCGTCGGGCTACCGCGTGATCGTCGATCGCATCTCGCATGACATCGCGTTCTATCGGGCGTATTTGAAGAACGCGGTGCTGACCGGGACGACGGTGATCAATAATCCGTTCTGGTGGGGCGCGGACGACAAGTTTTTCAATTACGCGCTGGCATCGAAGATCGGCGTCGCGGTTCCTCCGACGGCGCTGCTTCCGCACAAATCGCATCCGCCGGGGACCACGCAACAATCGATGCGCAATTTGATTTATCCGCTCAACTGGGAGGAGATTTTCGATTACGTCGGATTCCCGGCGTTCCTGAAACCGTTCAGCGGGGGCGGATGGAAGAGCGTTTACAAAGTACACGATCCCGTCGAATTGTTTCAGGCCTATGACGAGACGGGCGACCTGTGCATGACCCTGCAGCGCGCCGTCAACTTCGACGATTATTTCCGCTGTTACGTGGTCGGGCAGAAAAAAGTGCACATCATGCGCTACGATCCGCGCCGGCCGCACGCGGAACGGTACGTGCTCGACGGGCCGCCGGTCGATCCGGCGATGTACGCGCGCGTGACCGACGATTGTTTGAAGCTGTGCCGTGCGCTCGGCTACGATTTGAACACCGTTGAATTCGCGGTCGAAGACGGCGTGCCGTATGCCATCGATTTCCTGAATCCCGCGCCCGATGCCGATTACCATTCGGTCGGCGCCAGGAATTTCGAGTGGATCGTGGATGCGGTCGCCGAGTTTGCCGTCGAACAGGCGCTCAAAGAGCCCGCGCCCGTCGAAATGCGCTGGGCCCGCTTTCTCGCCGCCGCAGCGGGGTGATGCATGAAGCCCAGTTTCACGATCGGAATCGAAGAAGAGTATCAGACCATCGATCCGGTAACGCGCGATCTGCGCTCGCACATCGATGCGGAGATCATCGAGAAGGGCAGGACCCAGCTTCACGAAGCGGTGAAGGCGGAGATGCACCAGAGCGTGGTCGAGGTGGGCACGGGCATCTGCCGCAACATCCAGGAGGCTCGCGAAGAAGTGCGCATGCTGCGCCGCGCGATCATCGGCCTGGCGCGCGAGAACGGACTGCACGTCGGCGCATCCGGCACGCATCCGTTTGCGGACTGGAGGAAGCAGGAAATCTATCCCGACGAACGCTACTACACCATCGTCGAGGACATGAAGACCGTCGCGCGCGGCAACCTGATTTTCGGGCTGCACGTGCACATCGGCGTGGAGGATCGCGAAATCGCGATTCAACTGATGAATGCGGCGCGATACTTCGTGCCGCACATGCTCGCGCTTTCGGCCAATTCACCCTTCTGGCTGGGGCTCGACACGGGACTCAAATCGTATCGCTGCAAAGTGTTCGACAAGTTTCCGCGCACCAATATTCCCGATTATTTCCCGAGCTGGGGCGAGTATCAAAGCTTCGTCGATCTACTGGTCAAGACCCACTGCATCGACAACGCCAAAAAAATCTGGTGGGATATCCGCCCGCATCCGAATTTCCCGACGCTCGAGTTCCGGTGCTGCGATATCCCGATGCGGCTCGATGAAACCATCGCGATCGCAGCGCTGATTCAGGCGACGGTCGCCAAGCTGTACAAGCTTTACGAAGCCAATCAGGGATTCCGGCTGTACCGGCGCGCGCTGATCATGGAGAACAAGTGGCGCGCGGCCCGCTATGGGCTCGACGGAAAGCTGATCGATTTCGGCAAGCGCGTGGAGGTTCCCATGCGCGATCTGGTCGAGGAATATCTGGCGCTCGTCGACGACGTGGTGGATGAGCTGGGCTCGCGCGAACAGGTGAACGGCATCCGCAAGATCGTCGAACACGGCAACGGCGCGGACCGGCAGTTGCGCGTATTCAAGGAAACAGGAGACTTGACGAAAGTGGTGGATTACATTATTCAAGAGACCGAATCGTCGGTGGACGATTCGGCGCCGCAGGGTGCCGTTCGATGACGGATCTGCGGCCGGTTCGCTTTGACCCCGAGTTTACGCCGGGAGCGCGCAATGCGGTTCACGTTTGTCTGCGCATTGAGCCGCAAGAGAAAGTGACGATGATCACGGATCAGGCGAGCCTTGAAATTGCCGCAAGCATTGCGGCGGAACTGGAGGCGCTCGGCGCTCCGTATCGCGCGTTCGTGCTGGAAGACATGGCCCCGCGCCCGCTCGCCGAGATGCCCGCCGAGGTGCTGGCGGACATGGAATCGAGCCAGGTGAGTATTTATGCGGTGGTCGCGCAGCCGAACGAGCTGCGGACCCGTATGCAGATGACCGACGTGGTCAACCGCCGCGGCATCCGCCACGCGCACATGGTGAATATCGAGCGCCGAATCATGCTCGAAGGAATGCGTGCGGATTATCACAAGGTAGACGAGTTGAGCGTCAAGGTTCTCGAGATCGCGCGAGCGGCGGATGTGATTCGCGCGCGAACGGCGGCGGGAACCGATATCCGCGCGTACATGAATCACGACTACAAGTGGATCAAGACCAGCGGGATTATTTCGACCAAGAAGTGGGGCAACCTGCCGGGCGGAGAAATTTTCACGACTCCGGGCGAGGTGAACGGCATGTTCGTGATCGACGGCGTGGTGGGCGATTATCTGTGCGCCAAATACGGCGATCTGCGCGCGACGCCATTGACCATTCGCGTCGAAGGCAATCGCCTGAAGGAAACGCATTCGGCGAATCGCGAGCTCGAAGACGAGTTCTGGAAATACACGCACACCGACGAGAACAGCGATCGCGTGGGCGAATTCGCCATCGGCACCAACATCGGGCTGCGGGGAGTGATCGGAAATATTTTGCAGGATGAAAAACTCCCCGGGATTCACATCGCCTTCGGCAACCCGTATGGCGCACATACCGGCGCGGAATGGTACAGCGGGACGCACATCGACGTGGTCGGCACGAAGTTCGATATCTGGGCCGACGACCGCCAGATCATGCAGGCCGGGCGATTCCTGATCGAATGATCCCAGACCTGCGCCGGCAGTTCAACACCCGCTTCACTCCGCAAAAGTATCAACGGTTTTTGCGTCTGCTCGATGAGGGCAGCGGCACGCACGTCAGATTTCGCAATTGCGAGACGCCTCTGTTTCTGCCGCGCGCTTTGTTCGACAAGATGGCGGAATACGGCGCGGACCTGATTCAGCAATTGATGACGCCCGAGTATCGCGCGCGATCCGAACAAGCGGTTCCGGAGAAATATCGCGTACCGAATGAGGATGCGCGTCCGCTGTTCCTTCAGGTCGACTTCGGGTTGACGGCGAAGCTTGAGCCCAAGCTCGTGGAGATCCAGGCGTTCCCGTCGCTGTATGCGTATCAGCCGTTTCTGCAGCGATGCTATCGCGATGCTTATGAGCTCGACCTGACGCCCGACCCGAGCTTCACCGGACTGTTCCGCCGCGCCGTCCTCGGAGATCATCCGCCGGAAAACGTCGTGCTGCTGGAGATCGATCCGCAGCATCAAAAGACGCTGCCGGATTTTTTGCTCACGGAAAAATTGCTCGGCATCCGGACCGTGTGCATCACCAGGATGGAAAAGCGCGGCAATCGTCTGTTTTATCGCGGCGTGCCGGTGCGGCGGATTTACAATCGTGTGATCGTGGATGAGCTGGTGCGCAGGCAGATTCAGACGCCCTTCGATTATCGCGACCAGCTTGACGTCGAGTGGGCCGGCCATCCGAACTGGTATTTCCGGATCAGCAAGTTTTCCATCCCGTTTCTTCGCCACGTTTCGGTTCCGCGGACGCACTTTCTTTCCGAAGGCGTTCCGGAGGATCTCGAAAACTGGGTTTTAAAACCGCTGTATTCGTTTGCGGGGCTGGGGGTGATCATCGGGCCTTCGCGCGAGGACATCGCGCGTATCGAGGATCGCTCGCAATACATTTTGCAGGAGCGTGTCGAGTTCGCTCCGCTGATCGAAACGCCGTACGGCGCGACCAAAGCGGAAATTCGAATCATGTACATCTGGCTCGACGAGCTGCGGCCGGTGACGACCATCATTCGAATGGGACGCGGAAAGATGATGGGTGTGGATCACAATCGCGACATGGAATGGGTGGGCGCGTCCTCCGCCTTCGTCGTATGAACAGGGCCGCTCTACTGTTGCTGTTGTGTTGCGCCGGCATGCAAGCGGCGCCGGCGGTGTTCCGCGTGAGGATCGAATCGAGCGCGGGGAATTTTGTGATCGAAGCGCATCGCGATTGGGCGCCGCGCGGCGCGGACCGGTTTTACCGGCTGGTGCGCGACAGGTTTTTCGATAATTCGCGATTTTTCCGGGTCGTTGCCGGGAAATGGGCGCAGTTCGGAATCGCGGGCGATCCCAGGATCGCCGGGCGCTATCGGCATCGAACCCTTCCCGACGATCCGGCGCCCCACCAGCACAACGATCGAGGATACGTGGCGTTCGCGATGACCGGGCCGGGTCAGCGAACGACGCAAATATACATCAACCTCGCCGACAACCGCCAACTGGAGCCGGAAGGATTTGCGCCATTCGGAAAAGTCGTCGAAGGAATGGAAGTCATCGAGAAGCTGTATTCGGGCTATGGCGAAACTTCCGGCGGCGGGATGCGCGCCGGCAAGCAGGACAGGTTGTTTACAGAGGGTAACGCCTATCTGGATCGTGAATTTCCTAAGCTCGATCATTTGATTCGCGCTCGCCTCCTGGAGCATCCATAATCTATGCAACCAACCTCGTTTGATCCCGGCTTAACGCAGCAGTATGGCGGGACGCTGCACCGCGCGATTAATAAGGACGGAAGCTTCAACGTCGACCGGCGCGGCGGCAGCTGGAGGGACGTCCATCCTTATCTGCACCTGATCAATGCGAGCTGGCCGGCGTTTTTGGGCATCGTGATGCTCGGCTATCTGATCGTCAATACGGTGTTCGCGTTCCTATATTTTGCCTTGGGTGCGGCGGAGGTGCAGGGAACCGACGCTCCCCATGCGCTGGGACGGTTTTTGAACGATTTCTTTTTCAGCGCGCACACTCTCACCACGGTGGGTTACGGAAATTTCGCGCCGGCGGGAATCGCGGCGAATGCCGTGGCTGCGTTTGAGGCTTTCGTCGGGCTGATGGGATTCGCGCTCGCCACGGGACTGCTGTTCGGCCGCGTCTCGAAGCCCTCAGCGAAAATCGGGTTCAGCGAAAAGGTTCTGATCGTGCCGTATCAGGATCGAACCAGTCTTCAATTTCGCATTGTCAATCTTCGCTCCAACGTGCTGATCGAATTGTCGGCGGTGGTGACCTTGATGACGGTGGAAAATTCGGACGGCAAGCCTATGCGCGAGTTCAAAGTGCTCCCGCTCGAGCGCGACCGAATCTACTTCTTTCCGCTGACGTGGACCGTGGTCCATCCCATCGACGAATCGAGTCCCCTGTTCGGCAGGACCGCCGCCGAGCTCGCGCGGCTTCAGGCGGAAGTTTTAATTCTGATTAAAGGATTCGACGACACCTTCAGCCAGACCGTGAACGCGCGCTATTCGTACCGCTACGATGAAATTGCATGGGGCGCGAAATTCAACAGCGCATTTCACATTGACGATGGCGGAAACATGGTGCTCGATGTCGATCGGGTGGGCGACATCACAAGCCTGGCCGGCTGAAGCGTTCGAGGTAGCTCCAACCACCACGCTGCTAAACTGAAACGGCAGCCTCTTCGATGAACCCTTCGGAAAACTGGACCGCACTGCGTTCCCTCCGATCCCGCAATTACCGTTTGTTCTTCACCGGCCAAAGCGTTTCTCTGGTCGGAACGTGGATGACGCGCATCGCCACCAGTTGGCTG
>DATHCE010000234.1:0-2522 GCA_035319685.1 Bryobacteraceae bacterium
GGAGCGGCACTGGCGACCGGATATGCCGGGCATCTCGGACCGATCGATTGGAACGACACGCCGCTAGTCGAACCCGGTTCCTCTGTCATCATTGAGCCCATGGAGCCCATGGATTCCATCGAGCCCATGGATTCCATCGAACTCATGGATCCCATCGAACCCATGGAGCAGTGATGCGCTCCGCTGCGGCGGCAGCACTCGGGCAGGCTCGATTCCGCGTCGGCGAGCACAGGCGCCACGATCGTAGAGAAGCAGACTGCTACGACCAACGAGACCGCGGACACACGGCGCACGGCTTTATGTTACTGCGGCCGACAACAGGTTGCAACCTATTTGTTGTAAGGTTCAGTAACTGGTGAATGCGATCGGATCAGAGCGGCGAGGACGCGAGTTGTGAGAACCTGCCAAGAGAGAGGTGCAGCCGTGATTCAAAGATTTCTTGCAGTCCTCATTGCGAGCGCGTTGTGTTTCGGGCAGCGTTCGGGAGAAACCGGGTATCCGCTGCCGCAGCATGGCGCGCACGGGATGGTCGCGTCGGTTTCCTCGATCGCGTCGGCGGTCGGGCTCGACGTGCTCAAACATGGCGGGAACGCGGTGGATGCGGCGGTCGCCGTCGGGCTGGCGTTATCGGTGACATATCCTTTCGCGGGCAATCTGGGCGGCGGCGGATTCATGATGATCCGCATGGCGGATAGAAGAGTGGCCGCGATCGATTACCGCGAAGAGGCCCCCGCGAAGGCTTCGCACGATATGTACGTCGGCAAAGACGGGAAGCTGGTGCCGCGTCTTTCCACTTCGGGCTATCTGGCGTCGGGCGTTCCGGGGACGGTCGCGGGATTGTCGCTCGCGCTTTCGAAGTTTGGCACCGTCTCGTGGGCGGATGCGGTGGAGCCCGCGCGCAAACTCGCCGCCGATGGATTTACGGTCAGCTACGCGCTTGCTTCGAGCCTGGAGCACAGCCGCGCGGTGGGCTCGTTTCCGGAAGGCAAACGCATCTTTCAGCGCGACGGGAAATTCTATCAGGAAGGCGAGACGCTGAAGCAGCCCGAGCTCGCAGCGACGCTCGAGCGCCTGAAAACGCGCGGCCCGCGCGAGTTTTATGAAGGCCAGACCGCGCAAGATATCGCTGCCGATATGCGCGATCACGGCGGTTTGATTACGCTTGACGATCTTAAAGACTACAAAGCGATGTTGCGCGAGCCGGTGAAGGGAACCTATCGCGGCTACGAAATTATCAGCATGCCGCCGCCGAGTTCGGGCGGAATCGCGCTGATCGAAATGCTGAATATTCTGGAGCATTTCGATTTGGGCTCGATGGGCTACAATTCGTCGGAGAAATATCACGTGGTGGTGGAGGCGATGCGTCGCGCCTTCGCCGATCGCGCCGAATTTCTAGGAGATCCCGATTTCGTGAAGGTGCCGTGGTCGGGTCTCATCTCGAAAAAATACGCCGATCAACTGGTCCAGACGATTGATGCGCACCGCGCGACATCGAGCGCGGCCATCGGGCACGGCGATCCGGCGCCGTTCGAATCGACCCAAACCACCCAGTTCACGGTGGTCGACGCGGCCGGCAACGCCGTGTCGAATACCTACACGCTGAACGGCGGATACGGCAGTGGGGTGGTGGTGAAAGGCGCGGGGTTTTTCCTGAACAACGAAATGGACGATTTCGCGGCGAAGCCCGGCGTGCCGAATATGTACGGTCTGATTCAGGGCGAGGCGAACTCGGTGGCGCCGCACAAGCGTCCTCTGTCGGCGATGACGCCGTCGTTCGTCGCTAAGGAGGGGAAATTATTTTTCGCGACGGGCAGCCCCGGCGGGCCGACCATTATCAACACGGTGCTGCAGGTGATGCTCAACGTCATCGATCACAAGATGAATATCCAGCAGGCGGTCGACGCGCCGCGCATCCATCATCAATGGCTGCCGGATGAGATCCGTTTCGAGCCGTTCGGCATGCCGGAGGATGCGCGCAAAGCGCTCGAAGCGATGGGCTATCATTTTGCGGAGCGGGGCGCGTACATGGGCGATGCCGAGTCGATTCTGATCGATCCGGAAACGGGGTTGCGTTGGGGTGCATCGGATCCGCGAAATCCCGACGCTGCGGCTTTGGGTTATTAGGACGGCACGGATTCGAATCGCGCTGCGAGCAGCCTGTGAGCCGGATGGCGGGCACGCCGTCGATCCGGTCCGGATAGTTTTCGGCATGCTTCAGCTCGTCGGGATCAGGAAATTCGGAGATACGATGGAAACATGAGCGGCGGAGACGAGGGAAATGACGGCGGCCGGACCGCCATGTTTTCGATGCGGCCGATCGGGTTTGTAAGAAGCCCCTACAGCGATCGTTTGGAGATTCCGAAGGGATTAGGCGCGAAGCACGAGGCCGAAGGGTCTCTCGAGATACGGGCAGAATTGGAACCTGGGCTCACGGATATTGAAGGCTTCTCACACCTGATCGTCATCTGGGCATTTGATCGCTCCGGAGGATTCGACCTGGCGGTAACGCCGCCGAGCGACGA
>DATHCE010000235.1:0-2072 GCA_035319685.1 Bryobacteraceae bacterium
ATTTACGCCGGCGACCGGTAGGCGCCTGTTGGTTCGCGCTGGCGCGCGATCGTCCGCTGTGGCGCGGGCGCTCGCAACCGGCTTGATCGAAATCTGCGACATCTGCGAAGCGTCGGGTGTTCATGTGACGTTCGCTACCGAAACCGAATTCCGTTTGCTCGGCGAACTCGGTTATCTGCAGCGCACTGACCAGCAGTTTCACTGGGAAAATCGCGATTTCACAAGTTTCGATGAATTTCTTGCCGCGCTCACCGCGCGCAAACGTAAGACCATCCGCCGCGAGCGACATGAGGCCCTGGCAAACGGGATCAGCGTACATTGGCTGACCGGCAGCGACCTTACTGAGGATGTTTGGGATGCATTCTTTGAATTCTACATGGAGACTGGCTCACGCAAATGGGGCCGTCCCTATCTAACCCGTCCATTCTACTCCCTCGTTGGCCAGACCATGCGCGACCGGATCGTACTGATCATGGCCAAGCGTGCCGGACGCTGGATTGCCGGCGCCATCAACTTTCTCGGCTCGCACACTCTGTTTGGGCGTCACTGGGGCGCGATCGAGCACCATCCGTTTCTCCATTTCGAGCTCTGCTATTACCAGGCGATCGATTACGCAATCGCCCACAAAGTGCCGCGCGTTGAGGCCGGTGCCCAGGGTGAACATAAGATCGCGCGCGGCTATATGCCGACGACAACCTATTCGGCGCACTACATAGCGAATCCGGCTTTGCGCAGGGCCATCGCCGATTATCTTCAGCGCGAACGCGCTTATGTAGCGGCCGCAGGCGCCGAGCTTGCCACTCTGACGCCATTCCGCAAGAATTTCATCGCCGAGTCGGAATAGCTCCGATTTTTCGTCTCGGACCACCGCGTGCCTTTTTCAGGAACAGTTCACAGGCGGAGATCGCAATGCCAAGCTACGATTCAACCAACATTTTCGCCAAGATCTTGCGGGGCGAGCTGCCGGCACACAAGGTGTTTGAAGACGACAAGGTCTTCGCCTTTCTCGACATCATGCCGCGCGCCCCCGGGCACACGCTGGTCGTTCCCAAGGCTCCCGTCCGCACCATCCTCGACATTTCGCCCGACGATCTCGCCTGTCTGGCGAAGGCCACCCAGAAAATTGCGCGAGCTGCCGTCACGGTTTTTGGTGCCGACGGCCTCACGATCCAGCAATTCAATGAGACGGCCGGAGGCCAGATCGTGTTTCACCTCCACGTACACGTGATCCCTCGCAAGAATGGCGTGGCGCTAAAGCCGCCGGCTAGCTTCAAGGAAGATCCGGCGGTGCTTTCCGATCACGCTTTGCGGCTTGCAGCGGCTCTCAAAGGCTGAGAGCGTTTTTAGCTCGATCGGCCGCGCGAGACGCGTTCGATTTCGGCGCGGACCAGCCGCTCGACCATGCCGGGCAAATTTTCGTCGAGCCAGGACTTCAATAGCGGCCGCAGCATTTCTCGAACGAGATCTTCGAGCGTGCGCGCGTTGTGAACCAGGACGGTTTGGGCGAGCGCGTTAAACGCGGAGTCGACGGCGGCGCTGGTTTCGACAGAGAGCAGCTGCTGCTCGCGCGCCTCTCCGCCAACCGTCGTTTCCGCGAACATCGGCATCGGTATCGGCGTGAGATCGACCGCTTCGTCGAAATGCGCGCCGCTTTCGCGATCGGGCGCCGTGGGCTGCGGCGCGGGACCGGACTTCGGCTCTAAAACCGGCCCAGGTTGGGACGGCTTAGCCGCCGGGGTTGCCATCGATTCGGTGAGATCAAGAATGGCGGCGGATGTTTTCGCCGCGTCCTCGTCCAGGTTCTGCGACGCACCCTCCTCTGAAGCGGGCGACGCTTCGTAGCCGTGTCGCCGCCCGGTTGTCAGCGGCGGGGAATGCGACATCTGCGATAAACCCGTGGAGGAAGATGTAGGCGTCACTGGTTTTGACTCAGCCTTCGCCGGCTCCGCCGGACCACGGGCGGATGCGTTGGCGTCTTCGTCAGCGATGATACGGCGGATCGAGGCGAGAATTTCCTCCATCGACGGCTCATGCGTCTTCGAGGTCGCTTTCGATTCTTGCGCTTTCGATTC
>DATHCE010000236.1:0-4772 GCA_035319685.1 Bryobacteraceae bacterium
CGCGAAAAGAAACCGGCAACCAAACCACCCCTGATCGCGCATCGTCTCCCGCCGTTCCACGATCGTCCCGTTCCGTCTCCCGCACCCGAGCGAGCGCCCTCCGCACCCGTCGAAATCGCCACGGCTCCGCCCCCCGCGGAGCCAACCCCAGTCGAGCCGCCCGCAATTGAGCCGGCCGCAACTGAGCCCGCGCCGGTGCCGGTCGTGTCCAATCCCGCCGAAGAGGTGAAAACGCTCGAGCCTCCACAACCCAACACGGTCACCATGGCAGCGGGAACATTGTTTGCCGTGCGCATCGGCGAAGCACTCTCGACGAAAAAGAACCGGCCCGGCGATTCCTTCACCGGAACGCTCGATCATGAGGTCGACGTCGAAGGATTCGTGATCGCCGAAAAAGGCGCGCGCGTCGAAGGGCGCGTCTCGATGGTCGAAGAAGCCGGCCGCATGCGCGGCCTTTCGCACCTCGGCATCGAGCTGACCCGGATCCACACCTCCGACGGCCAGACCGTCACCATCCGCACCGCGGAGTTCGAAAAACTCGGGCCTCAATCCCGTCGCGAAGACGCGGAAAAGGTGGGTGCCGGAACCGTTTTGGGCGCGGTCATCGGAGCCGCGGCCGGAGGAGGCAAAGGCGCTGCCATCGGAGCGGGCGCCGGAGCCGCCGCTGGAGCCGGCACGGTCGCCGCCACGCCCGGCCGGCCCGCCGAAATCCCGGTCGAAACCGTCGTCACCTTCAAGCTCGATCAACCGGTTACCCTGACCGAGAAATTGCAGCAGTAAAATCGCCGTTCCCTTCGCAGCCGCGTGGCGGCGGACCCTCTATCGAAGCGAACCGGCTTACGCTGAGAAGACATTTCGCACCACGTCGGGCAAAGCTCCGCTCTTCGCGATTTCGTCTACGAGTCGAATCGAGGCGGCCAAATCTGGTTCGTCAGGAATATCGACCGGTTCCGCGGCAAACTGTCGGCCTCAATCTAATCCCCCACGCGCAGCCCCGTCGATTTATCAAAATGGTGCAGCTTTTGAGCACGAAGACGAAAAAATACCGGAGCATCAAAATCCAGCCCCACCCCCGCCGCAACCCGCGCTGTAATCTGCGACGATTCCGTCTTCAGCACCACCAGCGTTTCGTTGCCCATCTCCTCGGTCACATAAACGCGCGCCGGCAGCCATCCCGGCTGCTCGGTCATTGATAACTCGACATCCTCCGGCCGGACGCCCAAAATTTCGTTGTCCTTTTCGATCAAATTCATCGACGGACTGCCGACGAATTGCGCCACAAACGCATTCGCCGGGCGATGATACACATTCGCCGGCGTATCGTATTGCTGAATTTTTCCGTCGCGCATCACGGCGATTTTGTGCGCGAGCGTCATCGCCTCGGCCTGATCGTGTGTCACATACACGGTTACGATCCGCAGCTCGTGCTGCAAATGTTTCAGCTCGGCGCGCATCTCGACACGCAGACGCGCATCCAGATTCGAGAGCGGCTCATCCATCAGAAACGCTTTGGGACGGCGGATAATCGCACGAGCCAGCGCCACCCTCTGTCTCTCGCCTCCGGAGAGCTGCCGGGGCTGATTTTTCAGCAGGCCGCCGAGTCCCAATCGGCGGGCCACGCTCTCCACTTCACGCTCGATCTCATCGGCCGGGCGTTTCCGGACTCGCAATGGATAACCGATATTCTGCGCGATGGTCATGTGCGGATACAGCGCGTAGCTCTGAAACACCATCGCGATATCCCGGTCGCGCGCCTCGCGATTGGTTATTTCCGCGCCGCACAAATAGATGGAGCCCGCATCGGGCTGCTCCAGCCCCGCGATGATGCGTAGCAGCGTGGTCTTCCCGCAGCCCGACGGCCCCAGCAACACCACAAATTGGCCCTCGCCGATCGCCAGCGAAACATCCTCGACCGCTCGTCGCGAGCCGAAACCCTTCGTGATGCCGTTCAGGTCGAGGCTCATCCTTTGACGGCTCCGAGCGACAATCCGCGCACCAGATATTTTTGCGCAGCCGCGGCGAAGGCGAGCACCGGCAGCATCGCGGCCACTCCGGCCGCGCTCATTACTCCCCATTTAATTTCGTATTGCGTAACGCGCGACGCGATGCCCACGGGAAGCGTCATCGCCGCTTCCGTCTGCGTCAGGATCAGCGCGAATAAAAATTCATTCCACGCGACGATGAGGCAAAAAACAGCGGTCGCGGCGAGTCCGGGTTTCACCAGCGGAACCACGATGCGCAGCAATGCCCCGAGACGCGATTCGCCGTCGAGCATCGCCGCTTCCTCGATCTCGCGCGGCACTTCCTCAAAAAAACCGCGCATCATCCACACCACGAACGGAAGATTGAACGCCGTGTAAACGATCGCGAGGCCGATCAAGGAATTGAGCAAGCGCACTTCGCGCAGCATCAGAAACAGCGGAACGATGGTCACGATGGGCGGAAGCATGCGCGTCGAAAGAATCCAGTCGCTCAAGTGATCGCGCCAGCGCCCCGGCCATTCGAATCGGGCCAGACCGTACGCTGCCGGCACGCCGATCGCCAGCGCGGCAAGCGTCGAAACCGCGGCCAGGATCACCGAGTTCATAAAATAGATCCCGAACGACCCGCCGAACGCCTCGCGATAATGTTCGAGCGTCGGGGCGAATCCGATCCATCGCGGCGGATACGCAAATTGATCGATCTCGTGTTTCAGAGAAATCGTGATCAGCCAATACACCGGTACCACCGACACCAGCAGCGCGCCAATCGCGACGAAATAGCGCAATGCAGTTCTCATCGGACCCTCATGAGCCGCATCAGCGCCCGCGAAAACAGCATCGTCGCGGCCAGCAGCACGAAACTCATCGCGGCGGCGTAGCCGAAGTTCGTGAATCGAAACGCGGTGCGGTAAATGTACAGGCTGACCGTTTCGGTGGCCGTGCCGGGTCCGCCTTGCGTGAGGATGAAAATCTGATCGAAGATGCGGACCAGGTCCATCGCTCGCAGCAACAGCGCCAGCACGATCACCGGTTTCAACAACGGCAGCGTGATGTCGCAAAAAATGTGGAACGCGCTCGCGCCGTCGATGCGCGCGGCTTCGATCGGATCCGCGGGAATTGCTTGGAGGCCGGCGGAGAGCAGCAGAAACAAAAAAGGCGTCCATTCCCAAACGTCGACCAGGATCACGGACAGAAGCGCCGAATTTCCGCCGTTGGTCCAGGTAAGTCGCGAGGTGTCTACACGGATTTGCCTCAGCATTCCGTTCAGCAGTCCGAACTGCGGGTTATAAATAAGACGCCACGCGACGGCGGCGACCACCGGCGGCGTGATCATGGGGATCAGGAATCCGGCGCGAAAAAATCCGCGGCCGCGCGCGAGCGAATCGACGAGCAGGGCCAGAATCAAGCCGGAGACGAATTCGATCCCCATCGCGGCCAGCGTCAGCACTGCGGTCTGAAGAGCCGCCGCGGCAAAAATGTGATCGCCGAACAGGCGCGCAAAATGCGCCAGCGTGAACGCTCCGCTCGCGCCGGTGAAGCTCACCTTGATCGAATACATCAACGGATAAATCGAAAGCGCGAGCAACACGACGAGCGCCGGAGCCACCCATTTCATACCTTCCGGAATGCGGCGGCGGGCTCTCATCGGCCGGATTCGACGATCTGCGCGATATCTTTTTGCGCGGCGCGCATCGCCTCGGCCGGCCCCATGGTTCCGGAGTTGGCCTTCGAGAGATAAATGCCGAACGCGTTTTCGATTTCGTTCCACTGGCGGGTGCGCGGACGGGGACGCGCCGATTCGAGCGATGCGAGCTGCACGGGAAACGCCCGATGACTGGCGATCAGGTCCGCCGATTCGAAGACGCTGCGGCGCGTCGGCGGATTGCCCCGCCCGGCGGCTTGTTTCATCTGCTCGGCGCCGGTGGCCCAAAACATAAAATCGAACGCGTCGGATTTGTGCTGCGACGCCGAGGGCACGGCGATCAGCCATGCGCCCAATTCGCCGACGCCGGGTGCGCGCTCGCCGGGGATCGGAATGAAATCGATTTTGTCTACCACCTTCGATTTGGTCCGATCGTCCATGGCGGCGATCCAGGCCGGCCAGTTGATGCTCATCACCGCAGTCGATTCGAGCAGGTGGGCGGAAACTTCGTCCGCGTTGAACCCCGCGTAACCCGGCGGCGAATATTTCCCGAGTTCGAGCATAAAACGCAGCGCATCGATGGCCGCGGGCGAATCGACCACCGGCTTTCCGGAAGGGTCCAGCACATCGCCGCCGAAGGCCCACAGCAGCGGCATGAAATCGGCGACCACGGCGTTGCCCGGCGCGGCGCGCATCACGTACCCGAACATTTTTTCATCCGCGCCGATTGTCTTCGCCGCGGCCAACACCTCGTCCCACTTGTTCGGCGGCGCCAGTTGGTGCTTGTCGAACAAATCGCGGCGATAAAAAAACAACTGCGAATTACCGACATAAGGCAGCGCATACATCGTGCCGGTGCGGTATGGATTCTTGCAGACATCGATGCAGGAGGGGAGAAAATCCGGGTCCGCAGCGCGCGGCAGAGGCGCGATATTCCCGCCTTCGACCAGTCGCGAGAACCACGGATCGTCCAGCATGATCACGTCATATGCGCCGGTGCGGCTGGTCAGGTCGAGCTGTTCTTTCTCGAATAAATTCGCGTAAGGAAGCTCGACTACCTCGACGGGAACGCCGCGCGCGGATCCCCATTCCTGCGCCGCCAGCTTCAGCGCGGTCCCTTCCACGCCCGCGTTGACCGCTATGGTGAG
>DATHCE010000237.1:0-19755 GCA_035319685.1 Bryobacteraceae bacterium
CAATACCGCCGACTTCCTCACCAGTTCCAGTGGTGGGCCCGCCACTGGCACTGCCCCGGCGCCGGGCGGTGTCCTTGTTAACTTCTACGGACTCGGCGAGGTGAACGGGAATCCGCACGACCAGCGGGCCAACGAGTTCGCTGCCTTCGTGGAAGACGACATCAAGATGACGCGGAGGCTCACGTTGAACCTCGGCCTGCGCTGGGACAAGGATATCAACCTGAACGGAGGAAATATCGAATCCAAAGCCCGCGCGTTCCAGGAACTGGAGGCGATCCACAGTCCCTGGGCTTCGCATGTGCCCACCAATGAGAACAAGGATTTCAGCCCGCGTGTCGGGCTCGCGTGGGACGTGACCGGGTCCGGCAAGCACGTGGTTCGCTTGGGATACGGGCTGTACTACGGCCAGATTTTCCAAAACATCACTTTGTTCATGGAGCAACAGGCAAATGCATCGCTGTTTTCCACGGTGCTATACACCAACAGCGTCGCTCCGGGTACGACCAGCGGGACGTCGGCGACGCTTCCGAGCGGCGAGTTGCTCCAGAATTTCCGCTTCGGCATCGATCCGCTTCCGCCGCAGGCCCCCGGCGGAGCGCAGTTGCCGGCAGGAGCGGTCGGCCGCCTCGTCGATCCGACTTATCGCAATCCCTACAGCGAGCAGTTCAACGGGGGATATTCCTGGCAGGTGACCAGCGATTCCGTAATTGAGGTCGAATATATCCACGAGTTGGGCCTGCACGAGAGCAAGTCGATCGTGGTCAATCCGGAAATCAGCGGCGTCCGGAACACTACCGCTGCTTTCCAGGCGCTCGGATTGCCGGTGCTCGGCGAAATCCAGGATTACGACTCGATCGGGCGCAGCCGGTACGACGCGATGAACCTGTCCTACCGCAAGCGCATGACCAAGAACTTCACGATCAACGCAAGTTATGTTCTTTCGCGCAGCCTCGCTTACAACGGCGGTTCCGCGGCGTTCGGCAACGGGCCAACGGACGAAACGAACTGGTTCGCTCCGCACGACCTGGGTCCCACGCCGGCCGATGAAAGGCACCGCATCTTCATCAGCGGCGTTTTCAACCTGCCGCTCAAGATTTCCTTCTCGCCGATTATGCAGTGGGCGACCGGACGTCCGTATTCCTCGACGGAAGGCATCAGCGACGTTTACGGCTTCGGTGGGGGACAGGGCACTACGCATACCATCGTGCTGGACAGCGATCCGAGCAATCTCCTGGCAACCAAGAGCTACTCCGACGGGCAGTTGCTGGCATGCCTGGCGGCGAACACCTGCGAACAGGTGCACTATGATAATCTTCGCGGCGAGGATTTCTTCCAGTTTGACGCGCGCTTCGGCCGGTTCTTCAACATCAGAGAGAAGGCGAAAGTGGAGGTCTTCTTCCAGGCGTTCGATCTCACCAACCGCGCCAACTTCGGCAGCAGCTATGGCGTCAACATCCGCACGGCGACGTTCGAAACTCCGACGAACTTCATCGCCGCTTCAAGCGCGATCATCCCCAAGCAGTTCACCGGGGAGTTCGGCGCCCGGTTCAGTTTCTGATGGGCGCGCAAAACGGAGCGCGGCAACCCGCACGCTTTGCGCTCTAACCGCAGTCAGTGTAGGGATCAGGGCCGGTGGCGCTTTGCCGCCGGTCCTTTTTCTTTTTGACTGAAAATTCTCGCCCCCGCCATTGACAGGCGGGCTTCTTCGACCAAATTCTCGCTCCCGCATTGACGGGCGGGTTTTTCGACCAAAGATCAGGTCAAGCGACGCTGTTCAAATCGCACACGAAAGCGGCATAATGGTAGTCGACGCGGGAGACGAATGAAGCTCCGATTGCATGAAAATACGCTTCGTTTCCGGTTGAGCCGGGTGGATCTCGCGAAACTCGCCGAGACCGGCAGCGTGGAGGAAACGGTTGCCTTTGCGCCGGACCGGAACTTGATCTACCGTATCGAGTCGGGACCGGCTCCGGAGGTGTCCGCGTCGTTTGACGGGGCGTGCATCTCAGTGAGCGTGCCCGCGAGCGCGGTCGAGCGTTGGGCGGCGACCGATCAGACCGGAATCGAGGCCTCGGCCGGGACGCTAAACATTTTGCTGGAAAAGGATTTTCGGTGTCTGCATCACGATGCGCCGGAGGACGACGGGGCGTTCCCGAATCCGGCGCGAAACCATACTCACTCTGAGGCTTGATTGACAGGGTTCGGTTCTGCTGAGTAACATGTAGGCTTAAGTCGCAAACTCACAAAGAGCAATCACGCTCGTCCTGAGTCACTCTTATGATCAAAGTCCAAGGGCTTACCAAGCGATATGCCCGTAAAGTCGCAGTCGACAACATTTCCTTTGAAGTGGAAAAGGGCCAGATTGTCGGCTTTCTAGGCCCGAACGGGGCCGGCAAGACCACGACCATGCGCGTTCTTACGTGCTTCCTTCCGCCGACCTCCGGGACGGCGAGCGTGGCGGGTTTCGACGTATTAGAACAACCGATAGAGGTCAAGCGGCGCATCGGGTATCTGCCGGAAACGCCGCCGCTTTATCCCGAGATGGAGGTCCATGAATACCTGGAATTCGTGGGCCGTATCAAGGGTGTCGCCAGCCAAGACCTTCCGCGGCGCCTGAATGAAGTGTCGGAAAAATGCGCGATCGCCGACGTCCGCAAGATGCTGATCGGGAAATTGTCGAAGGGCTACCGGCAGCGCGTCGGCCTGGCTCAGGCGATCATTCACAACCCGGACGTTCTGGTTCTCGACGAGCCGACCGCGGGCCTCGATCCGCATCAGATCATCGAAACCCGCGATTTGATCAAAGGATTGGCGGGCGAGCACACCATCATCCTTTCCACTCACATCCTGCCCGAAGTGGAACAGACCTGCGAGCGCGTCATCATTATTGCGAAGGGCAAGCTGGTGGCGATGGACACGGTGGCAAACCTGACCAGCCGCCTGCGCGGAGCCGAGACGGTGGCGGTGGAGGTGATGCCGCGCGAGGGGCAGGTGGATCCGGCGCTGGTGCAGAAGAAACTGGAGCAGGTGGCCGGGGTCAGCCGCGTGCTTCCGCGCGAGCATCGCGACGGCAAATTGCTGTTCACGGTGGAGAGCCTGGAGGGCCGGCACATCCGGCCGGGCCTGGCGCGCGCCGTAGTCGAAGCCGGTTGGAATTTGAACGAGCTGCATGCGGTCGGATTGAGTCTCGAAGAAATCTTCCTGCAACTGACCGCGGCGCCGGAGGAGATTAAGGCAGAGCATGCCGCGGCGGAAGCGGTCGCCGCGGAACCGCTCGGAGAAACGAAATGAACACCCTGACCATCGCCCGCAAGGAACTGAACAGTTACTTCCGCTCCCCGATCGCTTACGGCGTGATGGCGTTTTTTGCGCTGATCGCCGGATATTTCTTTTACGTCGCCGTAGTGTTCTTCGTCCGCCGCGGCGTCGAAAGCTCCATGATGGGCCAGTCGATGCCCATGGACATGAATGATTTCGTGATCCGTCCGTTGTTTTCCAATGTGAGCGTGATCGGACTTTTTCTGATCCCGATGATTACGATGCGCCTGTTCGCCGAGGAGAAACGCAGCGGCACCATCGAATTGCTGGTGACGTCGCCTTTGCGGGATCTCGAAATCATTCTCGGCAAATGGCTGGCCGCGCTGATCCTGTATGCGGCCATGCTGGGCATCTCGGCGCTGAGCCTGGCGGTGCTGTTCGCCTACGGGCAGCCGGACTGGAAGCCGATCCTGGTCGGTTATCTCGGCCTGCTGCTGCTGGGCGGGGCGCTGCTCGCCATCGGGACGTTCATTTCGACGTGCACCAAGAATCAGATCGTCGCCGGCGTGGCCGGATTCGCGATCTGCCTGCTGCTGTGGGTGCTCGATTGGGCGAGTTCGTTCGGAACGACGGTCACCGACAAGGTAATTTCCTACCTCTCCGTGCTTCAGCACTTTGATTCTTTTTCCAAAGGAGTTCTGGACTCCAAGGACGTTTTGTTTTACCTTTCCGTTATTTTTGTCGGATTATTTTTGACGGCGCGCTCGCTTGAGTCGCTGCGTTGGAGGGCGTAAATGAGTCAATCCCCATTGAATCAATCGTGGATGAAGGCCCGCCAAACAAAATTCGTCGGCTACACGGTGCTGTACACGGCGATTGTCGTGGCGCTGGTGAGCGGCGTGAATTTTTTCGCCAACCGCTATGACAAAAGCTACGATACGACGGCCAATAAACAATTCACGCTTTCCGACCAGACCATCAAGATCGCCAAGAACCTGAAGCAGCCGCTGAACATCACGTATTGGGACCAGCCGACCAAGTTTCAGGCGGCGCACGATCTGCTCGACCGCTACAAAGTCCTTTCCCCGAACATCGATGTGCAGTACATGGACGTCGAGAAAAAGATCACGCAGGCCAAAGCGGCCGGAGTGAAGACCTACGGAACCATCTTCGTCAACGTCGGAAACAAGCAGCAGGAAGCCAAGGCGCTGACCGAGGAAGACGTCACCGGGGCGATGGTGCGCGCGCTCAAAGGCGGCGAGCGCATGGCGTGCTTCGTACTCGGCTCGGGCGAGCATGCGCTCGACGACGCGGATCGCGACGGATACTCCGGAATCAAGGACCTGCTGGAACGGAACAATTACAAAACCGATACGGTGAAGCTGCTCGAGAAGCCCGAGATCCCAGCGACGTGCACGGTGCTGGTGGTGGGCGGTCCGAAGCACGATTACATTCCGCCCGAGGTGGACGCGATCAAGAAATACGTCGAGGACGGCGGCGGGCGCGCCCTGGTCATGGTGGATCCGCCGCTGAAAATCGCCAGGATGGACGTCGATGAAAACAAGCCGCTGACCGATCTGCTGACTTCGTGGGGCGTGACGCCGGTGAAGGACCTGGTGCTCGATACCAGCGGCGTCGGCCAGCTCTTCGGACTGGGGCCGGAATTTCCGCTGGTTACCGGCTACGAATCGCATGCGATCGTTCACGACATGAAAGACACGCCGACCGGATTTCCGATCGCACGTTCGCTCGACGTGAAGAACGGCGATAAGACCACGGTGGACAAGTTGTTCTCGACAACCGAAAACAGCTTCGCCACCAAGAATCTGGCTTCGGCGGAGATCAAACAGACCAAGGACGATTTGAAGGGTCCGCTGCTTCTGGGCGCCGCGGGCACGTACACGACCGGCAAGGAAAATGGCAACGGCCGGTTCGTCGTCGTCGGCAATTCGGGATGGGTCGCAAACGGATTTTTGCGATTCAACGGGAACCGCGACCTGTTCCTCAACATGATGAACTGGCTCAGCTCGGATGAGGATCTGATCTCGATTCGTCCGAAGGAGCCCACGGACCGCCGGTTGAACATGACTGCGCGCCAGATGACCATGGTGTTTTACGAAAGCGTGATTTTCATTCCGCTGCTGATCGTGGTGGCCGGCGTCGGAGTATGGTGGCGCAGGAGGTAACGGATTGTGAAGTTAGGGCGACTTCTGATTGCAGCGCTGCTTCTGTGCGGCCTCGGGGCCGCTGTGTGGTGGTCGAACAGGGCTGAAGCCGCGAAAGCCAGTAAGCCCGCGCCGGACGCATCGCCGAAAATTCTGGCGCTCGCGGAGCCGGACATCATCGGCGTTGAGATCAAGCATGCGAGCGATGAACCGGTGGTGTTGAAGAAGGACGATTCCGGCAAGTGGTCCATCACTGCTCCGAAGCCGCTGCCTGCGGACCAGCCGGCCGTGGCGGGAATCACCAGCGCGGTGACTGGCCTCGCATCCGATCGCGTGGTCGACGATCATGTGACCGATCTCGCTCCGTATGGTCTCGCGCCGCCGGCGCTCGAGCTGACCTTTACGACCAAGAAAGGCGCCACGTCAAGGCTTCTGATCGGCGTCGACACGCCCACCGGAAGCGACGTGTACGCTAAGGTTGACGGCGATCCCAGGCTGTTCACCATGTCGAGCTACAACAAGACCACGCTCGATAAGGGAGTGAAGGATCTGCGCGATAAGCGCCTGATGACGTTCGATCAGGACAAGATCAGCCGCATGGAATTGACCGCCAAGCATCAGACGATCGAATTCGGCAGGATCGGACAGAACGACTGGCAGATCCTGAAACCGAAGCCGCTGCGCGCGGACGGCTGGCAGGTGGAAGACCTGGCCCGCAAAATTGCGGGCGCGAACATGGACACCACCGCATCGGACGAGGATCTGAAGAAGGCTGCGGCGGCGTTTGCTTCGGGCACGCCGGTGGCGGTCGCGAGCGTCACCGATGCGGCCGGGACGCAGACGCTCGAAGTACGCAAGTCGAAGGACGACTACTACGCGAAGTCGACCGTGGTGGAAGGCGTTCACAAGGTGGGCAAGGATGTCGGCGAAGGTTTGGATAAAACTCTCGACGATTTCCGGAACAAGAAGCTGTTCGATTTCGGGTTCACCGACCCGACGCGTATCGAAGTGAAGGACGGCGCGAAAACCGCGGTGTATGAGAAGTCCGGCGACAAGTGGACCTCGGGCGGAAAGACGATGGACTCCACCGGGGTGCAGGCTTTGGTCGACAAACTGCGGGATTTCTCTGCGTCGAAATTCGTCGATAGCGGGTTCACCACGCCGGTGCTCGAGCTGACCGTGGTCTCGAGCGACGGGAAACGCACCGAAAAAGTGCAGGTCGCTTCGGCCGGCGCGAATTTCATCGCGCGGCGCGATGGCGAGCCATCCACCCTCTATCAGGTCGACGCAAGCGCGGTGAACGACCTTCGCCAGGCCGCTTCGGACATCAAAGAGCAGCCGGTCGCACCGCCGCATAAATAGTGCCAGCCGGGCTCCTCACCGACCTCTATCAGCTCACCATGGCGGCGGGCTATTTCGAGGCGGGCAAGACCGGGGAGCGCGCGACGTTCGAGCTGTTTGTGCGGCGGCTGCCGCCGAATCGAAACTTTATTCTGGCCGCCGGGCTGCAACAGGCGGTCGAGTATCTGCTTGCGCTGCGTTTCACCTCCGATGAGATTCGATACCTGCGGGGGCTGCCGCAATTCGCGCGCACCAGCGCCGGTTTTTTCGACATGCTTGCGGAGCTGCGCTTCACGGGCGACCTGTTCGCCGTCGCGGAAGGCACGCCGCTGTTCGGGGGCGAGCCCTTCCTGACGCTGCGCGCGCCGCTGGTGGAGGCGCAGATCGCCGAAACCTATCTGCTGTCGATGATCGGCTTCCAATCGATGATCGCGACCAAGGCCGCGCGCGTGGTGAAAGCGGCGATGGGACGCAGCGTGGTCGAGTTCGGGACCCGGCGCGCTCATTCTCCCGAAGCGGGCGTGCTCGCCGGCCGCGCGGCGTACATCGGCGGATGCGAAGGCACCAGCAACACCGAATCCGGAATGCGTTTCGGCATCCCGGTGTTCGGCACGGCGGCGCATTCCTGGGTGATGTCGTTCCAGCACGAACGGCAGGCGTTCGAGCAGTTGCAGCGATTGCTCGGAGAAAGCACGGTGTACCTGATCGACAGCTACGACACCATTGAAGGCGCGCGGCGGGCGGCCGCGCTGGGGCGCCCGTTGTGGGGCGTGCGCCTGGACAGCGGCAACCCGGTCGAACTGGCGCCGGCGGTTCGAAAAATCCTCGATGACGCCGGACTGCCGGATGCGAAAATCATGGCCACCGGCGACCTGAACGAGTACAAGATTCACGAACTGATCGCCGCGCAGGCGCCCATCGACATGTTCGGCGTCGGAACGGAGCTGGCGACGTCGGCCGATGCGCCCTCGCTGGGCGTCGTTTATAAATTGGTGGAGCTCGATCAGAACGGCACAGCGCGGTACACGCTGAAATTGAGCGAGGACAAGGGCACCCTTCCGGGAGCGAAGCAGATTTTCCGCTACGCGGACCGCGATGTGCTGGCGAGGTCGAGCGAGTGCCCGTCGTGTCCTGAAGGCGCGGAGCCGGCCGAAGCGTTGCTGCGTCCGGTGATCCTCGGCGGCCGGAGGGTCGAGCCGCTCCCGAGCGCGGCCGAGACGCGTAAACACGCGGCCGAATCTCTCGCACGATTGACGGGTCCCTGCCACAGCCTGTTTTCGCACGATGGATGCTGGCCGGTGGAAATCAGCGCCGAACTCGAGTGCCTGTACGAACGCGTGCGCAAAGGAGTCGCCGGATGAAGACGGTGTTTTTCGACGTCGATACGCAATTCGACTTTCTTCTGCCCGCGGGAGCCTTGTATGTTCCGGGGGCGGAGCGCGTCATCGATAATATCGGTGCGCTAAACCGCTACGCGGGCGCGCACGCGTTTCCCGTCGTCTCGACCATGGACGCGCACGCCGAAGACGATCCGGAATTTCGCGATTGGCCGCATCATTGTGTCGCGGGAACGCTGGGCCAGCATAAGCCGGCGGAAACGCTGCTCGAAAAGCGGGTGGTCGTGAGGAACGCGCCGGGCGAGGTCGTCATCGCACCGCAAATGCTGGTCGAGAAGCAGACCTTCGATTGCTTCACGAACGTAAATCTCGCGGCAATCCTCGATGAGCTGCGCGCGGATCGATATGTTGTGTACGGCGTGGTGACGGAGATTTGCGTGAAGCTCGCCGCGTTCGGATTATTGAAGACGGGCAAACGAGTCGAGATCGTGAGCGATGCGGTGCGCAGTTTGAGCGACCAGGCGAGCGCGAAAATGCTGGCGGAGTTCACGGCGGCGGGCGGTGTGCTGGCGACAGTCGCAACGATCTTAGGATCTTGATATGAGCGGCAAGACTCTCCCGACAGCCGATGAGCTGGAACGAATGCCCGACGACGATTCGATGCACATCGAGCTTGACCAAGGGGAACTCATTTGCGATGCGCCAATAATTGCTTCGCCGGCTACTTAACCCAGCCGGGCATCACGTAGGCATAAAACAGCGTGATCAGCCCGACCACGATCGCCATGAACACGCTGTGCCGCAGGGTGAAGCGAAACAGGCGGCCTTCGTCGGAGCGAGCCATGCCGGTTGCCGCGGCGGCGACGGCGACGCTTTGCAGGCTGATCATTTTCCCCATCACGCCTCCGCTCGAATTGGCCGCGGCCATCAGCGCCGGGTTCAACGCGAGCTTGCCCGCCGTAACCGTCTGGAGGGTTCCGAACAGCGCGTTCGCCGACGTGTCGCTTCCGGTGAGAAACACGCCCACCCATCCGAGCACCGAACTGAAGAACGGAAACATGACGCCGCTGGCCGCGAAGGCGAGGCCCAGCGTTGCGGTCGCGCCGGAATAGTTCATCAGATAGGCCAGGGCGACGACGCTCGCGATGGTCAACAAGGGCAGCGCGAGCTGGCGGGCGGTGATCCACGTCCACCACACGAGCTTGCGCGGAGAAACGCGCAGCACGATGGCCGAAACGAACACGGCGATCAGGCAGGACGTTCCCGACGCGGAGAAAAAATTCAGCGTGTAGGTGGCCGCGTATTTCGACGGCGCCGAGGCGATCGGCGGCATTCGCAGCACCAATTCATGCAGGCCGGGCCACGCGAATACGATGGTCGCGCGATTCAGCCACACCTTCACGCTGTCGATTCCCCACAGCAAAACCAGGATCACGAGGATGCCATACGGCGCCCACGCCAGGATCACGTTGCCTTTCGTATGCCGGTGCGGAGCGGATTTCACCGCGTCCTTCGGCCGCCACACGCGCAGCAACGCCACCAACGCCAGAATGGCGACGAGCGATCCCAGAATGTCGGTGAGATACGGTCCCACCCGGTTGGACACATAGAACTGCATACCCGCGAACGCGATCCCGCAGACGGCGGCCGCCGGCGCGACCGCGCGCAGCGCCTTCATTCCGCCCATGACCAGAATCAGGTAGGTCGGAACGAACAGCGAAACCGGCGCGCAGATCCGGCCGACATCGGAAGAGAGCGCTTCCATCGGCAGGCGCGTCACGGCCTGCAGCGCGACCAGCGGCGTCCCAATGGAGCCGAATGCCACCGGCGACGTGTTCGCCAGCAGGCAGATTCCCGCCGCGTAGAACGGGGAAAAACCAAGACCGGCGAGCATCGCCGCGCAAACCGCGACGGGCGTTCCGAAGCCGCACGCGCCTTCGATGAACGCGCCGAAGGCGAAGGCGATCAGCAGGGCCTGCAGGCGCTGATCGCCGGTGAGGCTGCCGATCGAGTCCTTGAGAATTTCGAATTTGCCGGTCTCGAGCGTCAATCGATACAAAAGAATCGCGGTGAAGACGATCCAGCCGATGGGAAACAATCCGTACGCGGCGCCGTAGGCGGAGGAGCTTGCGATCATGCTCCAGGGCATGTGATATTCGCCGCGCGCGACGATCGCGGCGGCGGCCAATCCCGCCAGTGACGCGATCCACGCGGGTTTACGCATGATTCCCAGTAAGATCAAAAGCACGAAAATCGGTAAAGCGGCAACCAGCGCCGACAGCCAGAGACTGTTCGAGAGGGGTTCGTAGATCTGCGGCCACATGGGGTGTGGGTACCATCTTACGCCAGCGCGCGTTTTCCAAGGATGGGATGGTAGTGCGATATCGCACTACCGATGGGACTGATACAGTGGTGCTCGGGCCGATGGATCGGATCGTACAGCGGTTTCGAGAAGTTTTTCCAGACAGCGGCACGCCGCAAGTCTGGCGCGCGCCGGGCCGTGTGAACCTGATCGGCGAACACACCGATTACAATCTCGGTTATGTTCTGCCGATGGCGATCGACCTTGCGTGTTTCGTCGCGACGGCTCCGAACGATGATGGACGGCTGCGCGTTTATTCCCAGCAGATGGGCGCAGGATCAGAATGGCGTGTCGATGAAATTTCGCGCGCCCGGCCCCGCGGCGATTGGACCGACCGTGTCATCGGGATCGCGTGGGAACTGGACTGTCGTGGCGCCGTCATTGCGCCGCAAAACGTGTTCCTTACGTCCGCGGTGCCGTTGGGCGGCGGGCTCAGCTCATCGGCCGCACTCGGCGTCGCGCTGGCGCTGGCGCTTGGCGGATGGCGTCCACGGCGAGAGATCGCCGAAGTGGCGCACGCGGCCGAGAGGGATTTTGTGGGCGTTCCGTGCGGGATTATGGATCAATTCGCGGCGGCTTGTGGACAGGAAGGTGCAGCCATTCTGCTCGATTGCCGGTCGCTCGAATGGCGCGCGGTAAAGTTGCCGGAAGAAATCGACATCGTCACGGCCGACACGATGGTCAAACACGAGCATGCGAGCGGAGGCTATCGGACGCGGGTGGAAGAATGCGCCGCCGCCGCGCGCGCTCTGGGCGTATCCAGCCTTCGGGACGCGAGGTGGAACGATCTGGGTGCGCTGAGCGGAGCGCTGCTGAAGCGCGCCCGTCACGTAGTCACCGAAAACGCGCGGGTCGCGGAGTTTGTCGGCGCGGCCGAGCGAGGCGACGTGGAAACCATGGGACGCGTAGCGACCGAATCGCATCGCAGTCTTCGCGAGGACTACGAAGTGAGCTGCGACGAACTCGATTTTCTGGTCGAAACGGCATTGCGTGTGCCGGGCGTTGTGGGCGCGAGGATGACCGGCGGCGGATTCGGCGGATCGATCGTAAATTTCGTGCGCCGCGAAGCGCGGGAGGCGCTTGAGTCGGCGCTGATCGATGGATATCGGCGAAAGTGGGGCCGGACGCCCGAGATTCACCGCTGCATCGCCTCGGCGGGAGCTTCGGAGATATTTTTTTGAGATTTTCCGGCTCCGTTGCGCACTAAAGAGTCATACACAGCAAGTCCCCGAACCATGAAATGGGCGTTCCAGGCTGTTAGCCACGCAGCCTGCACGCCCATCCTCTTTCGAAGACGAACATCCTGCGCGCCGATTATCCTAGAAAGCATGCGAGTGAAAGAACTGGCGGCGTTTCTGGATGCGGCCTGGGAAGGCGATGGAGAATGCGAGCTTCGCCGGGCTGCGACGATTGACGAAGCCGGCCCAGGCGACCTGTCCTTTGTCACTTCCGGCCGCGCGATCAAACAAGCGGCTGGTTCCCAGGCGGGTTGCCTGCTGGTTCCGCTCGATTATCCGAACGAGGGGAAGCGAACCGTCATCCGCACCAAAGATCCCCGGGCGGCGGTGGCGCGCGCGATTTCGAAACTATATCCCCAGATCGAGCCGCAGCCGGGGGTCCATCCCACGGCAATCATCGGACCGGGCACCGTGATCGAAGCAGGCGCGTCGATTGGTCCGCTGGTGACCATCGGGGTCGGCGTGCGCATCGGAGCAGGCACATCGATTGGAGCCGGAACGGTGATTGGCGATCACTGCCGCATTGGCGACCGCTGCGTCCTGCATGCCCGGGTGACGCTGTATCGCGAGGTGACGATTGGCAACGAATCCATTCTGCATTCGGGCTGCGTGATCGGCGCGGACGGATTCGGGTTCGTGCTTTCCGACGGCGTTTACGAAAAATTTCCGCAGGTCGGACGCGTCGAAATCGGCGGTCGCGTGGAGATTGGCGCCAACTGCACCATCGATCGAGCGGCGCTGGGCGTGACGCGCATCGGAGACGGAACCAAGCTCGACAACCTGGTTCACGTTGGGCACAACTGTCAGATCGGGCGGCATGTCGTGGTGGTCGCGCAGACCGGATTTTCGGGCGGCGTAACGGTCGGCGATTACGCGGTGATCGGTGGACAGGTCGGCATTGGGGACAAGGTGCGGATCGAATCGCGCGCGGTGCTCGGATCGGGAAGCGGAGTGCTGACGTCGAAGATCGTGCGTGCCGGACAGGTGATGTGGGGAACGCCGGCGCGGCCGCTAAAGCAGTATCTGGCGCAACTGGCCGTGCTCAGCCGGATGGCGAAGAAGCGCCGCTCTACTGACGCCACTCCGCTGTCTGAGTAACGCTGACGCCGGCCCTCGGAAACACGGTCAACCGGAAATGCACGGAATCGGTCTGCTTTTGCACCGTAATTTTCCCGGATTGCAGATTCGCCGTATCCAGATCGACCACCTTGCTCAACCCGCCCTCCTGAATTTCGAGGGTTCCGCGCTGGGCCGCGCGCACAGCGGGGGATTGCGGGTCCCAGTTTACGCGCAAATCGTCCTCCTCTTTCGCCACCGACAGGCCGAGCGAAAAATCGGCAGCGGCCATGACCGAGCTCGCAGGAGGACGCGCGAGCGCGATCATGAATCCCAGAGCGACTCCGAAGAGAAGGAAGACGAACGACAGAGGGATCCATATCGAGCTCCGCAGCCGCGATTTAGACGGCAGAGTAACCGCGTAAGCCGGCCCCGGTGGGCGGGGTTCCGCCGATTCGACGTCGTTTTCGGGGGCCTCCATCACAGGAGTGGATACGAAGGTCTGCAGATCGCGCTGGCGCGGGCGGCGTTCGATCATGGACCGGCTCGGCGGCGGCTCTTCGCCGGAAAGCTCGCGGCGGCGAAACGGAAATTCGAGCGGCGTCGCCTCCGGAAACACGCCGTCTTCGCGCACGAAGAATCCGCCGCGGCTGACCTTGGTTCCAAACGGTTTCACCAGCAGCGCGATGTGCGACGGCGACGGGAAATATTGATCCATCAGCTCCACGTCTTCCGGCGCAAGCGACAATCCGTCGCGCGTGTGGCTGCGATAAAAGCCTACTGCGCAGGAATCGCGCGACTCCTCGGGCTGCCATCGCCCGACCGCTGCTTCAAACGCCGCTCCGTCCTCGCTCGTGAACAGATAGGACGGACCGCGTTTATATTCACACTCGACCGGGTCGAAATCCTCGACGCGCACAATCGCCGGATCGCCGGGTTCGATCCTGCCCAGAAGCACGCCGCCGACCTCGGCGCCGCGCTTGGGAACCGCGCCGAAGCCGCGCATCACCTCGGCCAGAATCCGGTCGACCACGTCCAAATGGATGTGGATCGCGACCGGTTTGCCGGGGACTTCCCAAACATAGTAACCCGGCGCGCCTTGTGTGTTTGACGCCATTTCAGGTAACGTTTCATCGTACTACGATGACGGGCACTTTATTCATTATCTCGACGCCGATCGGCAACCTGGAGGACATCACTATGCGCGCGGTGCGCCTGTTGAGGGAAGCGGACGTCATCGCGTGCGAGGATACGCGGCAGACGCGAAAGCTGCTGGACCACTTCGGCATTTCCAAACCGATGTTGAGTTATCACGAGCACAACGAAGCGGCGCGATCGGCGGAGCTGATCGAAAGGCTGCGAGCCGGAGAGAACGTCGGACTGGTTTCCGATGCCGGCACGCCGCTCGTTTCCGATCCCGGTTATCGCCTGGTTACTGCGGCTATCGGCGCCGGAATTTCCGTCGTGCCGGTCCCGGGTCCGTCGGCCGTGATGACCGCTCTCGCCGCCGCCGGCCTTGCCACCGATTCGTTTCGCTTCTGCGGATTCCTGCCTCCCAAAACATCGGCGCGCCGCAAGCTGCTCGAGGAACTGAAAAACGAATCCTGCACGCTGGTGTTCTATGAAGCTCCACACCGGGTTCTCGCCGCGCTGGACGACGTCACCGCGACGATGGGCGCACGGCCCGTGGTGGTCGCGCGCGAGCTGACCAAGCTCCACGAGGAATTTCTCCGTGGCACGGCGGAAGAAGTTCGCGCGCGGCTGGCCGCCCGGCCGGTGGTTCGCGGCGAAATCGTGCTGCTGATCGGAAAGGCGGAGGAGGCCGCGCAGATCGACGAGACTCCCGTTGCGGAAGCGGTTCGGGCGCTGGAACAACGGGGCGTTGCGCGAATGGACGCGATCAAGCAGGTCGCCAAAGCGCGCGGAATGTCGAAGCGGGATTGTTATCGCCTGCTGACTTCGTGAACCGGCCGCCGCGCCGGCGGGGCGCAGCAATCAGGACCGCACAACGGCGGCTCCTGCGCGGCCAGTTCCACGATCATGCGAATCATCGCGGGGTGCGTTTCCACCGTCCGAGCGCGCGACATTTTCACGCCCAGCTCCGCGGCAACCGCGCGCGCTTCCGTGTCCAGATCGTAGATCACTTCCATGTGATCGGACAGAAAGCCGATGGGCACGATGACGACGTCCGAACGAATTTGGCGCAGGTAATCGCAGACGTCGGGTTCGAGCCACGCCAGGCCCGGAGGTCCGCTGCGGCTTTGAAAAACCAGCTTCCATTCCGTTCGCCCGACGCCCGCCGCGACCGCGCAGCAAGCCGATTCAAGCTGCTTCAGGTACGGGCTTGAATTCGCCATCGCGACCGGAATGCTGTGCGCAGTGAAAAGGAGCCGGCCATCGGGCAGCTCGGCCAGCGCGGCTCGGGTGCGATCGATCATCGCTTCGAGGAACAGGGGATGATCGGAAAATGGCGCAATCTTATCGATGAGCGGAGCATTCGGCACCTCCGCCCGCGCGCGCGCGAGGTCCTCCTGATACTGGCGGCAGCCCGAATAGGAGCCGAACGCCGACGTCGCAAGCGCAATCGCACGGCCGATTCCGTCGTCGCGCATCTGGCGCACCGTGTCGGCCAGCAGCGGGTGCCAGTTGCGATTGCCCCAGTACACGGGGATGGACAGAGCCTGGCGCAGCTTCGCAAGCAATTCGCGATTCTGATCGTTGATCGGGCTGCGGCCGTCGAAATGATAATAATGCTCGGCCACTTCGAGCATCCGTTCGCGCGGAACATTGCGCCCGCTGAGGACATTTTCCAAAAACGGGATCACGTCTTCATGTTTTTCGGGGCCGCCGAACGAGACCAGTAGCAACGCATCGTACACACCCTCATTCTAGTGGGTTAAGATTCAAGAAAAATGCCGCTCCAGGCCCGAATTGCCGTTGTTTCCGACGCCGCGGCGATGGCCCGGATCTACAACGAAGGCATCGAGGACCGTGTGGCGACGTTCGAGACCCGGCTGCGGTCGGCCGCGGATGTGGAAGCCTGGTTTGACGGCGTGCATCCCATGGTCGTGGTCCAGGAAGGCGGAGAAGGCGGAGACGGCGGAGAAGTGATCGCCTTCGCGAGTACCTCGGCGTACCGGCCGCGCGACTGTTACGCGGGAATCGCGGAGGTTTCCGTCTACGTCGCCCGGGCCTGGCGCGGAAAGAAAGCGGGGCGGGTGGCCATGGAAGCCCTGTTCGACGCGGCGCGATCGGCGGGGTTTCACAAGCTGGTGTCCCGCGTGTTCCCGGAGAATCGCGCGAGCTTACGTATGATCGCCGCGCTGGGATTCCGCGAAGTGGGCGTGTATCGAAGACACGGACAGCTCGACGGCGAATGGAGAGACGTGGTCATCGTCGAGAAGCTGCTTTGATTTCATCGGGGATAAGGATGGCCCCGGAGCGTGGTCAGAGCGCGATAAATTTGTTCGGCGAGGATGACGCGCGCGAGCTCGTGCGGCATCGTCATCGGAGATAATGCGAGCAGCAGATCGGCGCGCGGCTTCCATTCCGCGGGTAGGCCATCGGCTCCGCCGATGACGAAAACAGTATCGCGGCCCTCCTTGATCAGCTTGAGGAATCCGGCCGAATCGAGCCTGCGTCCCGCCGGATCGAGAAGAATTTTCTTCGCCGAAGGGTGCTTCTCAAACGGGTCGAAGCGGCGGGGCTCAATTTCACGCATTTCGCACTTGGCAAAGCGCGTCGACCGTTTGATGTACTCCTCGGACATCGCGATGGCGTGCGTGTCGCGCGCCTTGCCGATGTAATAGAGGAACAGTTTCAAGCTTTCGAGAAGAACGGAATGCCGTCCCGATATTCGGCGAAGTTCACGGCGTCGCCGATCGCCACGCGCTCGCCCGCAATCCGTGCAGTCAGGCGCTTGCCGCTATCGAGCGCGACGATCACGAGCTGATACGGCGCGTCGGCGACGAACTGTTGCGGCGCGGCGTAGATCAATGTCTCGGTATAGATGGTTCCCGATCCCGGATTCATTCAGGCAGCCCCCAAAATGGTGACGACAGCGGTTGCGCCGGAGCCACCGAGATTTTGCGCGAGGCCGAGCGAATGGCGCGCAATCTGGCGCTCGCCCGCCTCGCCGCGGAGTTGCACGACCAGGTCGCAGATCTGGCCGACGCCGGTCGCGCCTACCGGATGGCCCTTGGACTTGAGGCCGCCGCTGGTGTTTACCGGGCGCGGGCCGTTCAAACAGGTGCAGCCATCGAGCGCGTAAGGTCCGCCTTCGCCCTTTTTGACGAAGCCGAGATCTTCGGTGGCGACGATTTCGGCGATGGTGAAGCAGTCGTGAAGTTCGGCGAACTGGATATCCTGCGGAGTCACGCCCGCCATCTGATATGCCTTCCGGGCGGCATCTTTCACTGCCTGGAACGTCGTGATGTCGTCCTTCTCATCGAGCGCGACATGATCGGAAGTCTGCGCGATGCCGAGAATTTTCGCGTGGCGGCTGGTGAACTCGCCGGCGCGCTCGAGCGGAGCGATCACCACCGCGGCCGCGCCGTCGCTGATCAGCGAGCAATCGTAGACCGTCAAGGGCTCGGCGATGGGTTTGCCGGCGAGTGCCTGTTCCATCGTGATTACTTTGCGCATGTGCGCCTGCGGATTTTTCGCGCCATTGGCGTGATTTTTTACGGCGACCGACGCCAGTTGTTCGCGCGTGGTCCCGTACCGATACATGTGGCGGCGAGCGATCATAGCGAACAGGGCGGGGAAGGTGGCTCCGGCGCGCCCTTCGCCGAGCATGTCGCCGGCGCCCGCGAGGATTTCGGTTACGACCGGAGTCGGCTGGGAGGTCATCTTTTCCACGCCTCCCACCAGGACCAGATCGTACAGTCCGGCAGAGACGGCGGAGACAGCGTGAAAAAAGGCCGAGCCGCTCGAGGCGCATGCCGCTTCCAGTCGCGTGCAGGGGACGCCGGTGATGTCCATCGCTCCGGCGATATACGGGGCCAGATGGTTTTGGCCGACAAACGACGGGCCGGCGAAGTTGCCAAGATAAAAAGCCTCAATTTGTGAAGGAGTTACGTTGGCATCCTGCATGCCTTTCCGGCAGGCTTCGACGGCGAGCGACCGCAAATCCCGGTCGGGGAACGCGCCGAAAGCGGTTTTGCCGATGCCAATCACGGCCACAGGTCTCATATATGATTAGAATAGCGCGCAGAGCCGATAGATTCACTGCACGTTTAACGCAGGGCGGGCGTCTTGTTTTTTAGATGACTCATTCTGCGTCAATATTGGAATTAGGAATGAGCGAAGCACCGGGCTCTACCCGATATGACGCGGTTTCGTTATCGTCGGAACAACAAACCCGGTTTGTGTCCCAGAATTTGCGGCGGATTTTTCTGCTGATCTACCGGATCGTGGGTAACGTTGCCGACGCGCAGGACCTGACCCAGGAAGCCTTCATCAAGGCGCTGCAGCGGCAGGACCAGTTGAAGGATCTCGAAAAGGCGGCGCACTGGCTCTCGAGGATCGCGAGCAACACGGCGATCGATTTTCTGAGACGCTCGGGGCGGGTGACGTTTTCCGATATCGAAGAGATTCCGGAGCCGGCGATGCGGTCCCACGAGGAGAGCGCGGAGCAACGCCTGCTGCGCGCCGAGCATCGCGAGTATCTGGAAACCGGCCTGGACGTTTTGACGGATCGCGAGCGGACGGCTTTGCTGTTGCGCGACGTCGAGGGGCTATCGGCGGAAGAAGTGGCGGCGCGGTTGAATTGCTCCAAGGCGACGGTGCGGTCGCACATCGCCAACGGGCGGGTGAAACTGCGGCGCTTCTTTGAAAGAAGGAAAGCATGACCCGGCACGGCCACATACACTTCGCCGAGACGGATCTGGCGCTGTATGCGTCGGGCGATCAGAGCATGTGGCGCGCGCTGACGATCCGGCTGCATATCGGACGGTGTGGGCGATGCCGGCGCCGGGTGGAAGCCTATCGCGCGGACCGGTCGAGCGTCTGCGAAATTTCGAACACCATTCCGGAGAGCGTCGATTGGGACCGGTTGGCGGCGGAGATGACGGCGAATATCCGCGTGGGCCTTGCCGCCGGAGAATGCGTGGCGCCACGGGTGCGAAAGGCCTCGTTCGGGTGGCGTCCGGCTGCAGCCATGGCCGGGCTGGCGGCGTTGCTGGCGGCGGCGTGGTGGTTGAACATGCCTCCGTCCACGACGCAGGCGCTGGGGCGCGCGATGACCGCCATCCTGCATGGACGCGGCAGCGCTCCGGGCTTGGCGCCGACGGACGATCGCGGGATGGTGGTGGAAGCTTCCTCGTCGGGAATCGAGCTGCGCGAGAACGGCAACATGCTGGGCGTGACGCAGGGCGTGGCGCGGCCGCTGGAAGTTTCGATCAGCGCGCAGGGATCGGCGAGCGCGCGATACATCGATGTGGACACGGGCCAGATCACGATTACGAGCGTGTATGCGCAATGAACTGATGGTCGTCGCTCTGGCTTGCGCGCCATTCCTTACCGCCCAGACGCTCAGCCGCAAGATCGACCTGCCTGCCGATTCTCCGGTTACGCTGGTTTCGGCGGATTGGGGCGATTCGAGCGCGACGCCTCGCGGGGGCGCATTTCTGGTGGACGTGCACGCGTCGCTCTCGCTGCGAAATTCGAGTCAAAGCCGGATACGGGCGATCACGCTCGCGGTTCTGGCGCAGGAAGTGACGCCGGGCGGCAAGGGATCGGTTGCGATTCCGAGTCTCGATGTGGCACCAGGCGAGACATTTCCCGTGCGGATCGACGTGCCGCTGCTGCGTCCGCTGGGCGCGGGAGCGAATGGGCCGGCGGTGGAAGTGAAGCTCGACGGCATTCTGTTCGACGATTTGAGTTTCTATGGCCCCGACAATCTGAATTCCCGCCGCAGGATGACGGTTTGGGAACTCGAAGCCCGGCGCGACCGCCAGTATTTTAAGAAGCTTCTCGATCAGGCCGGCGGCAAGGCG